>NZ_CP061378.1:7197500-7401610 GCF_015624485.1 Bradyrhizobium genosp. L | reverse complement strand
TTGCCTTCGTACTTTTCCAGACTGAGTGATTGTTGTTGGTGAAATCGCCGGGCGCGCTGCCTTGCCGCGGCGGGACCTCCAGCGGGGCGCGATCTGCTCCAGACAAAACTCTCCCGTGTGGCGACAACGCGCCACCCGTCAGATCAGCCGTTTGGAGAAGATGCGTCCCGCGAGGTCAGCGCGTACTCGACGGTCTCTGCGGGTGAGAGCCGATGTCCGAGGGAGCGATCACGGCACCATTGGAAATCTGCACTGTAGCTGTCGTGGTGTCGACTGCAGTGATGATACCGTAAGGCATAAGTCCTCCCCCTCCCACCGCGACGTATCGCGGCAAGCTATCAACTCGCTTGTGTCTTCAAATTCGATCTGCCGTCACCGAACACCAAAGATGTCCGGCACTGCGCCGCCGCGTATCTACCTCAACCCGTCCGCTCGCTTCGCGTTCCGCGTCACCAGATTCCGACGATCCTACCCGGTCTCTCTTGTTCGATGCACCAAGAAAATTGGGCACATCGCCGGAGAAATTTTGACACAGGTCAACCGTCCTCATATCGCTATGAGTTGACAATCTAGCTTCGCTTGGAGAGCGTCGCTAACGCGCACACCGCCGCCGATCTGCACGTCCGCCCTTGGGTCTCAAACCGCGCTGATCTGGAGAGCCGTGGGCGTCGCGGACAAGAAATAAATACACCAAGCGGATTTTCTTACAATCCGTGGATTCGACGGAGTTCGCGAGTCTTCGCGACTGTTGCGACGCTGCAAATGCAAGGCCGCGAAACCAAGCTTCTGAATCTGCGCACAGATTCCTCCGTGTCACAAAGCGCGGTGTAATACTAAAAAATTTTCATAGAAAATTTACATTTGCTCTTGCGACGGTCGTTTTTCCAATCGCTCGTCGACACTATGCAGATAAGGCATTCGCGAAGCGTCATTTTTCTCGGTTACTTTTGCAGGGTAACCCCGAGCGCATTTGTCGGCACAGAATGCCGCACTGCGCAGCTTAGCGTCGTGCGATCTGCGCGCGGCCTGTAGAACTACGGACATCATTAAGCATGATGTGCTGGTTCACCGCGCGCAAATGCGCGAACGGTTCTCGTGCGACGAAACTTCTACGACAAAAACAAGAAGCCCGGCGCGAGCCGGGCTTCGTGACGAATTTGTTTTCTGATCAGTTCAACCGGCGAGTTGATTGCCGAGTCACTTCGCCAGCTTCGCGATCTGATGCGACAGGCGCGACACCTTGCGGCTCGCCTGGTTCTTGTGAACGATGTTGCGCTGCGCTGCCTTCATCAGTTCGGGCTCCGCGTGCTTCATCGCCGTCAACGCCGCCTCGCGGTCGCCGCGCTTGATCGCCTCCTCGACGGTGCGCACCGCGCCGCGCATCTGGGTGCGCCGCGACTTGTTGACGATGGTGCGGCGGGCAATCTTGCGGGTCGCCTTCTTGGCGGAGGTGGTATTGGCCATGGTCTCAACTGTCCTTCGGCGGTGATCGCCCAGTGGTCGGGCTGCTCGGCACCGGCCGGTTCAAATCTCTGCTGTGTTGTCCAGGGTGTTCTTGAGGCGGCCATGCCGGGAAGCAAAACCTTGCCCCGCATGCGGCCCTGTCCAAAGAACAGCGGCCCAAAGAACAGCGGCGGCAGGATTGCGCCTGCCGCCATTGGCCGGTCTTATAGATGGCGCTGACAGCAGCGTCAACGCTTTCCGGACCCAAAAAGCGGCTGAAATCGGGCTTGCCGCGCCCGGATAAGATGCTGAAGAGGTTGAATTTCCGGAGGGCGCCCGGTATGGCCTGACGGGCTTTGGGGCGCGACAGGGAGCTTGGGTGACGCATGATCCGCGGTTTTTTCCGTCTTATTGGCCTCGTGCTGCTGGCGGTCGGATTCATCTTCCTGGTCTATGACGGCGCGCGCTATGTCGCCGACCAGACCCTGCGGTTCACCCAGTTCGGGCAGTTCTGGAACGACATCAACCAGTCGAGCCAGCAGGCATTCCATGCCTGGGTCGACCGCATGGCGCCGTGGGTCTGGAACGATGTGATCCGCCTGCTGCTGGAACAGCCGGTGTTCGCGGTGCTCGGCATCGCCGGCATCCTGCTGATGCTGCTGTTCCGGCCGCGCAAGCCGCTGATCGGCTACGCGCGGGACTAGGCAGTCGCGCCTGCCCGGTAACGGGGCTGCCATCATCTGCGTAAAGACATATATAGGTGACAGCCGGCCCGCAGGCCGCCGCCCGCGTCGGCCGATGTTCTGCCCGGAGGGTATCCATGTTGTTCATGCGCAAGACCACTGCGTTGCCGAGCGCCGCCGAGGCGCTGCCCGGCCGCGCGACGCCGATCCCGACCGCGACCACGCATTTCGTCAACGGCAGCAAGTTGCAGCCGCCGTATCCCGACGGCCTCGAGCAGGCCGTGTTCGGGCTCGGCTGCTTCTGGGGTGCCGAGCGCAAGTTCTGGGAGCTCGGCGACGGCATCTACACGACCGCGGTCGGCTATGCCGGCGGCCACACCCCGAACCCGACCTATGAAGAGGTCTGTTCGGGACGCACCGGCCACACCGAGGTGGTGCTGGTCGTGTTCGATCCGAAGAAGATCTCCTACGAGAAGCTCTTGAAGACGTTCTGGGAGAACCACAACCCGACGCAGGGCATGCGACAGGGCAACGACATCGGCACGCAATATCGCTCGGCGATCTACACCTTCAACGACGCGCAGCGCAAAGCGGCTGGCGAGTCGGAGGCGATGTATCAGAAGGCGCTGGCCGGCAAGGGCCTCGGCGCCATCACCACCGAGATCGCACCGTCGGGCGCGTTCTACTTCGCCGAGGACTATCATCAGCAGTACCTCGCCAAGAATCCGGCGGGCTATTGCGGGCTCGGCGGCACCGGCGTGTCCTGCCCGATCGGCGTCGGCGTTACCGCCTAGCCCGTCACTGCGAGCGAAGCGAAGCAATCCACCCCGGCACGGGGATAGAAATAGGATTGCTTCGTTCGCTTCGCTCCTCGCAATGACGGAGATTCAGCATTTCCAGCGCCTCACCGGCCCGCGAAAACCCTTTATTAACCATAACCGGTGCATGACTGAAGCTGTCTCGTTTTGAGGGATGGTCAGGTGCGGGTTGTGCGCGCGTTACGATTGCCGATCACTGCCGTTGTGGCTGCGCTCGCGCTGTCGGGCTGCATGAGCACGAGCGGGCCGGTGGCCGTCGCTCCGCAAGCCAGCCTCGACTCCGTCGCCTATGGCCAGGTCTACGCGCCGGCCCCGGTCGCCAATGGCGGCGGTGGTGCGATCAGCGCGCTGCAATCGGCGTTCGCCAGTTCCCCCCGCGGCTACGTCGCGCCTGCGCCAGCGCCGGTGGTCTATGCCGCGCCGGCGGTCGAGCCGGTCGCCTACGACAATTCCTATCACCTCGGGCCCGGCGACAAGCTGCGCGTCGTGGTCTACGGCCAGGAAGGCCTCACGAACTCCTATTCGATCGACGCCGCGGGCTCGATCACGATGCCATTGATCGGCACGGTGCCGGCGCGCGGCCGCACCCCGGCTGGGCTTGCCGCCGAAATCACCGGTCGGCTGCGCAACGGCTACATCCGCGAGCCGTCGGTGGCGGTCGAGATCGAGGCCTATCGTCCCTTCTTCATACTGGGCGAGGTCGCGGCACCCGGCCAATATCCCTACGTGCCGAACATGACGGTCGAGAGCGCGGTGGCGATCGCCGGCGGCTTCGGGCCGCGCGCCAAGCGCGACAGCGTGACGCTCACGCACAGCGACGCGTCCGGCTCCGGCCGTTTCGTGGTGCCGCTCGGCACACCGATGGCGCCCGGCGACACCGTGTTCGTCGGCGAGCGCTGGTTCTGACGAAGGACACCGTCCTTCGTCATTCCGGGGCGATGCGCAGCATCGAACCCGGAATCTCGAGATTCCGGGTCTGGTGCTAACGCACCATTCCGGACGCCTTCGGCGTCACTTCTTCAAATGCTTCGCAAAGAACTCCAGGCTGCGCGGCCAGGCGATGTCGGCGCTGGCCTTGTCGTAGCTTGCGCGCTCGTCGCAGTGGAAGCCGTGCTGGGCGCCGGGATAGATGAAGATCTCGACCTCGGGCCGCTTCGACTTGATGGTCTCGACGTCGCTCAGGGGAATGCCGGAATCCTTCTCGCCGAAATGCAATTGCGCCGGCACCGTTGGCTTGTCGTCGGCAAAGCGCGCGATGACGCCGCCGTAATAACCGACCGCGGCCGACAGCCCGTTCAGCTTGGTGGCCGCCGCATAGGCGATGCTGCCGCCGAGGCAGAAGCCGATGATGCCGACCGGGCCGGCCGACTTCACCGCATCGATCGCGGCCTGGGTGTCGCGCAGCAGCGCGGCCCAGTCCGGATTGGCGACGAATTTTCGCGCATTGGCGATTTCATCCGGCGAATAGCCGCTCTGGAAGCCGGGTTCGCTGCGATCGAAGATCGACGGCGCGACCGTGACATAGCCTTCTTTCGCTAGCCGGTCGCAGACCGAGCGGATGTGGTGGTTGACGCCAAAAATCTCCTGGATCACGACGACCGCGCCCTTCGGCGCACTGGCCGGGTCGGCGCGATAGGTGCCGAACTCAAAACCGTCGGATGCTTTCAGCCTGATGTCTTGTCCCATGGTCCATCCTTGTCAGTTCGGGGGTTGCATGAAGGTTTAGAGCATGATCCGGAAAAGTGTGGCGCGGTTTTCCGAGCAGATCATGCGCAAACAAAGAGCTAAAGCGCGATGACGATTCAACCCAATCTCATCGCGCTTTAGCGCCACATCCAGTTCTCGCCCCAATCGCCCTTCCAGCCGGCGAGCCGGCCTTTGCGGAATTGCAGATAGAGACGGTCGCGGTGCGTGACGAGGCCGCTGCCGCCGAGATCGCGGAAGGTCAGGAAGACCTCGTCGCCGGGCCGGCCGCGGATGTAGGTGAAGGGTGTACCGAGCGCGCGCTGCGCGGTGTCGACGTCCATGCCGAACACCAGCGGCGTGTTGTTCGACAGTGTCGCGGTGAAGGTGTTAGGCTTGGTGACGAACGGCGGCAGCCTCTCGGCGCTGGCGGCAGCTCTCGCGC
This sequence comes from Bradyrhizobium genosp. L, assembly GCF_015624485.1. Lineage (NCBI taxonomy): Bacteria > Pseudomonadati > Pseudomonadota > Alphaproteobacteria > Hyphomicrobiales > Nitrobacteraceae > Bradyrhizobium > Bradyrhizobium genosp. L. The sequence continues at coordinate 7,396,538 of NZ_CP061378.1, read as the reverse complement.
CCGTGGCCAGCAGCACGGCGATGACGATCGCTTTCATGATGCGCTCTCAAGACCCGCGAGGAACGGCAGCACGGCAGCGATGAAGGCTTGCGGCTGGTCGATGTTGACGGCGTGGCCGGCATTCGGGATCACGGCCTTCTGCGCGCCCGGGATTTTCGCCGCCATGTAGTCGGAGGCCGCCAGGAACGGAGTGTCGTCGGCGCCGACCACGACCAGCGACGGCACCTTGATGTCGGGCAGCGATTCGATCACCCGCGCGTCGCGCTGCGCCAGCATGCCCCGCGCGGCATGCGCCAGGCCCTTGGCGTCGCGATGCGTGACCGAGGCGCGTTCCGCGCTCAGGGTCTTCAGCACCTCGAGCCCCTCGCGGTCGAACCGGTCGCCAGTGTCGCGGGCGCGCGCGTTCCAGGCCTCGCGCGCATCGTCTTTCTTGAATCCCGGGCCGGTGTCGATGATCAACAGCGCCCGCACCCGTTCCGGGTGGGCGCGACGGAACGCCAGCGACATGTAGCCGCCGAGCGACAGGCCGCCGACGATCGCCTTGTCGGCGCCAACCGCGTCGAGCAGGGCGGCGATGTCGCCGACGGTGTGCGCCTCGCCATAGGCCTCGGGATTGTCGGGGTAGTCTGACAGCCCGTGGCCGCGCATGTCCCACAAGATCAGCTTGTGATGCCTGGACAGCGCTTCGATCTGGCCGTGCCACATCGCGGACGTCGACGAGTAGCCATGGGTGAGGATCAACGGTGGGCCGCTGCCGTGAACCTCATAATGGAGCGTGACACCGCCGCGGTCGAGCTTGGCCATTCGAGGGCTTCCTTCTGCTGTCGATACCGGGGCCGGCCGCGCTACCGACCTTGGTAGGAGCTATCGATACGGCATCACCACTGGCATTTCAAAAGCTTCATGCCATTGCCGCGGCGCACAACGGGAGCCTGCCGAACTTATTTGGTTCGAGCAATTCCAAATTGGATTGCCTCCAGAAAGGAACCGGATCATTGTTTCGGCAACTGTCGCTTACCCGGTGGGCGCCAGCCATGACCCAACAGTGAGTTGCCGCCGTAAGCGGCTTCCTACACCGGAAGGGGAGAGAGATGCCAAATCTCAATATCAACGGGCGGAATATGTCCGTCGAAGCGGCCAATGATACGCCGCTGCTTTGGGTCATCCGCGAGCAGTTGCAGATGACCGGCACCAAATTCGGTTGCGGCGCGGGCCTCTGCGGCGCTTGCACGGTCCACCTCAACGGCGAAGCAGTGCGGTCCTGCCAGACCTCGGTCTCCGATGCCGTCGGCAAGAAGATCACCACCATCGAAGGGCTCTCCGCCAAGGGCGATCATCCGCTGCAGAAGGCCTGGATCGCCGAGCAGGTGCCGCAATGCGGTTACTGCCAGTCCGGCCAGATCATGCAGGCGGCCTCGCTGCTGTCGAAGAATTCCAACCCGACCAAGGAGGAAGTGGTCGCGCATATGGACGGCAATCTCTGCCGCTGCATGACCTATTCCCGGATCCAGAAGGCGATCATGCGTGCCGCGGCCGATATGCGCACGGCGTCGGCCACCGGCAGCGAGCGGAGGCCCACATGAACAAGCACGTGAAGAACCTCGCCCCCGAGACGACCGACCTCAGCCGCCGTTCCTTCCTGGTCGGCACCGCTGCAACCGGCCTCGTGCTCGGCTACGCCGCCGTTCCCGGCATCGATCAGGCGCTCGCCGCGCCGTCGAATTTCGAGCCCAGCGTCTGGTACGCGATCGCGCCCGACGGGCTCGTCACCGTGACCTGCGGCAAGGCCGATATGGGCCAGCACATCGCCTCGACCATGGCGCAGATCGTCGCCGAAGAACTCGGCGCGAACTGGAAGGACATGCGGGTCCAGCTCGCCTCCAACGATCCCCGGTACAACGATCCGGTGCTGGGCGCACAGATCACCGGCGGCAGCTGGTCGACGATGATGAACTTCGATGCGATGAGCCGCGCGGGCGCCGCCGGCCGCATGGCATTGAGCGAAGCGGCGGCCGCCTCGATGGGCGTGCCGGCCTCCGAGCTCGTGGTGCGCGATTCCGTGATCAGCCATCCGAAGTCGAAGAAGTCGATGACCTTCGCCGACGTGGTCAAGAGCGGCAAGGCGACCAAGACCTTCACCGCGGACGAGCTGAAGGCGATCAAGCTGAAGACGCCCGATCAGTACACCATGATCGGCGTCTCGGTTCCGCAGATCGACATTCCGTCCAAGACCAACGGCACGGCGAAATACGGCATCGACGTGATGCTGCCGGGCATGGTCTATGGTGCGCTGGTGACGCCCCCGGTGCGCTACGGCGCCACGGTGAAATCGGTCGACGACAGCGCCGCCAAGAAGGTGCCGGGCTTCATCAAGGCCGTCACCCTCGACGACAAGACCACCACCACGACCGGCTGGGTGGTCGCGGTCGCCAACACCTACGCCAACGCCAAGAAGGCGGCGGCGGCGCTGAAGGTCGACTATGACGGCGGCCCGAATGCGAAAGTGTCGAGCGAGTCGCTGATCACGGAGGCCAAGCGGCTTCAGGGGCTCGACGATTCCGGCCAGTTCTTCGTCAAGGACGGCGATCCGAAGGCGGCGTTCGGCACGGCGGCCAAGGTGTTGGAGGCGGAATACACCACCAACATCAACATCCACGCGCCGATGGAGCCGATGAACGCCACCGCGGAGTTCAAGGGCGACATCCTGCACATCTATTCCGGCAACCAGTTCGCGACGCGTTCCGGCGCGATCGCGGCTGGCGCAGCCGGGATCGATCCCAAGCAGGTCGTGATGCATCAGATGTGGCTCGGCGGCGGCTTCGGCCGGCGGCTCGACGCCGACATGATGGTGCCGGCGGTGCAGGCGGCCAAGGCCGTCGGCAAGCCGGTCAAGGTGATCTATACCCGCGAAAACGACATGACGATGGATTTCTCGCGGCCGCTCACCTATCAAAAAGTGAAGGCCGGCGTCGATGGCGACGGCAAGCTCGTCGCGCTCAGCCACGACGTGGTCTCGGCCTGGCCGACGGCGCGCTGGGGCATCCCCGACTTCCTGTCGCCCTCGGTCGACAAGAAGGGGCCGCTCGATGCCTTCACGGTGAACGGGGCGGACTTCTTCTACACCGTGCCCAACCATTACGTGCGAGCGATCAAGAACGAGATGGCGCACAACGCCACCCCGTCGGGTCAGCTGCGTTCGGTGGCGCCGGGCTGGACCTTCTGGGCGGTCGAAAGCATGATCGACGAGATCGCGCATGCGACCGGCAAGGATCCGGCGTTGTTCCGCGTCGAACTGCTCGACGGCAAGGGCAAAAACGACGGCGGCGCGCAACGCCTCCGCAACACCTTGCTCGCGGCGATGGGGCTTGCCGGCTACGGCACCAAGAAGCTGCCGCAGGGTGAAGGCATGGGCGTGTCCTGCGTGTCGTCGCAGGAGCGCGCCACGGCGAGCTGGACCGCCTGCGTCGCCCATGTCGCGGTCGCGCCATCGGGCGAGGTGACGGTGAAGAAGCTGACGGTCGCAACCGACGTCGGCACCCAGGTACATCCCGACAACATCCGGGCCCAGGTCGAGGGCGCGGCGCTGTGGGGCATGTCGCTGGCGCTGTTCGAGAAGGCGACGTTGAAGGACGGCGGCATCGAGCAGACCAACTTCGACACCTACACGCCGTTGCGGATGAGCCAGATGCCGGAGATCGCGGTCACCGTCATCGCCAATGGCGAGAAGGCGACCGGGGTCGGCGAGCCCGCGGTGACGGTGGTGGCGCCGGCGATCGGCAACGCCGTCTTCAACGCGGTCGGCGCCCGCGTCCGCGGCCTGCCGATCACGGCGGAAGCGGTCAAGGGCGCGATGAAGGCATAAGCATCTTCAACCACCCAAAAAAAGATCATCCGCCGGGTCGATTCCCGGCGGATTTCTTTTTGAAGCACGCCTGATTTTGCTGGCGGATTTCGCGGTGCTTCAAATTGTAGCCATTGCGCTCAACCGCCGTTCAGCATCCCCATTAAGGCGGAGGGAACGCATCGTCGGCTAGCGTCGGTTGCGTCGGGCGATACCGCGACGGGGATGTCATGACTGCCTTAGCCAAAGAGACTTCGAAGCGCCGTTTGCTGCTGGCGTCAGATCGGAGCGATCAGAGCAACGAACTCGCCACCATCCTGCGCTCGGTCGGCGAAGTCGACACCATCGCGACGTCAGACATTCCCGAAGCGCCGGCCCGCGATCTCTCAGGCATCGTGGTCGACATCAATTTGCGTTCGCCAGAGAGCGTGCAAATGGTGCGCGCCAAGCTGCAGGCCGATGCCTACCGCGAGATGCCGCGGCTGTTCGTGCTGGCGGACGCGCTGCATCACGCCTCGATGCAGGCCTGGGCGCTCGGCGCCACCGACACGATCTCGCGGCCGTTCGATGCCCGCGGCATCCTGCAACGCATCCGCGCCGCCTTTCCCGACGACAGCGGCTATGACGAGACCGACCGCGGCAAGGCGCTGAACCGCGGCGTCGAGGCCGCGCATGCGGTGATGGTCAAGATGTTCGAGCGGATGCGTGTCGGCGAGCCGCTCAAATATGACGACATCGTCGCCGCCGAAAACAAGATCCTCAAGGCGATCAGGCACAATTCGTTGCGCGAATGGCTGACCACGGTCGGCTGTCATCACCAGGAGACCTACCGTCACTGCCTGTTCGTGACCGGCTTTGCGGTGGCGTTCGCGCAGCATCTCGGCATGCGTGAGGACGACCAGCGCAGGCTGGCCCGCGCCGCCCTGTTGCACGATGTCGGCAAGGCCTTCGTCCCGGTCGCGCTGCTCGACAAGCCCGGTGTGCTGACGGTCGAGGAAATGGCCGAGATGCGCGAGCATCCGCGCCGCGGCTATGAGGCGCTGTCGGCGCAGGGCGGCTTCCCGCCGGAAATGCTCGACGTGATCCTGCATCATCACGAATTCCTCGACGGCACCGGCTATCCCAACGGCCTTAGCGGCAGCGAGATCAGTGACATCGTCCGCGTCACCACGATCGTCGACGTCTATGCCGCGTTGGTCGAGAAGCGCGCCTACCGGCTGCAATTCACCCACGCCAAGGCGTTCTCCATGATGGAGGAGATGACCGGCAAGCTCGACCAGCAATTGCTGCAGGCATTCCGCCCGGTGGCGTTCGGGCATTATTGAGGTCGCTGTCGTTCCGGGGCAACGCGCAGCGTTGAACCCGGAACCTCGAGATTCCGGGTTCGATGCTCCGCATCGCCCCGGAATGACGGGCTTGATCGCAGCTATTCAACGCAAGTCCAACCTCCTTGCCTCCGCCTAGATTTCACCAATCATCGGCGTGACCGATGATTGGGCTGCGAGGCTGTCATGGACACACCTGCGAATCTCGACATCCCCGCCGACGTCGCGGCGACCCTCGTCGATCCCGCGGCCTATGCCGACGACCGCATCCACGACACCTACCGCTGGCTGCGCGCCAACAACCCGCTCGGCGTCGCCCGCGTGGAGCGGTTCGATCCGTTCTGGGTGGTGACCAAGCACGCGCATATCCAGGCCGTCAGCCGCCAGAACGAATTGTTTCACAACGCCGATCGCGCCACCACGCTGACGCCGCAGGCCGTGGTGGAGCGCATCCGCAAGATCACCGGCGGACCCAATCTGGTGCGCTCGCTGGTGCAGATGGATGCGCCCGAACATCCGAAATATCGCGCGCTGACCCAGAGCTGGTTCATGCCGGTCAACCTCGGCAAGTTCGAGGACCGCATCCGCGAGATCGCACGCGCCACGGTGCAGCGCATGCTCGACCGAGGCGGCGCCTGCGATTTCGTCGCCGATGTCGCGCTCGGCTATCCCCTGCACGTCATCATGGAGATCCTCGGCGTGCCGGAGGCGGACGAGCCGCGCATGCTCAAGCTGACGCAGGAGCTGTTCGGGCCGCAGGATCCCGACACCGCGCGGGTTCGCGAGGCGCTGAGCGCGGAGCAGTACTCCGTGATGATGCAGGCCGTGGTCGCGGATTTCTCCGCCTATTTCGCCGGGATCACCGCGGATCGGCGCCGCAGCCCGCGTGACGATCTCTCCACCGTCATCGCCAATGCCAGGATCGATGGCGCGTATCTGCCGGAGCTCGACGCGACCAGCTATTACATCATCGTCGCGACCGCGGGCCACGACACCACCTCATCCTCGACCGCGGGCGCGATCTGGGCGCTGGCGGAAGATCCGGCGCAATTCGCCAGGGTGAAGGCCAATCCTGAATTGATCCCGGGCCTGGTCGACGAGGCGATCCGCTGGATGACGCCGGTCAAGCATTTCATGCGCACGGCGACCGCGGACACCGAGCTCGGCGGCCGCAAGATCGCCAAGGGCGACTGGCTGATGCTGTGCTACGCCTCCGGCAACCGCGACGAGGAGGTGTTCGAGGATCCCGATCGCTTCCGCAGCGACCGCAAGCCGAACCGCCACGTCGCCTTCGGCTACGGCGCGCATCTCTGCCTCGGCCAGTATCTTGCCAAGCTCGAGATGCGGATCCTGTTCGAGGAGCTGCTGCCGCGGCTGACATCGCTGTCGCTCGACGGCGAGGTGAAGATGACGCAGGCGTATTTCGTCAACGGCCCGAAGAAGCTGCCGATCAGGTTCGAGGTGGAGTGAGCCGCTTCGTAGGGTGGGCAAAGGAGCGCAGCGACGTGCCCACCATTCCAAGCGTGCTCGCGATGGTGGGCACGCTTCGCTTTGCCCACCCTACGCATGCCCTACGCAACACCCTTCATTCCAGCATCTTCCGCAGCTCTGCCTTTGCCACCTTCTCCAGCGTCGAGCGCGGCATCTCGTCGACGAAGCGGATTTCCCGCGGCACCTTGAAGTCCGCGAGTGCGGCGCGGCAGCTGGTCATGACCCTTTCGTGCAAATCCGCCGGAAGCGCCGCGATACCGGCCTGCGGGATGATGAAGACCACCGGCACCTCGTCCAGCATCGGGTGCTTCTTCGCCACCACGGCGGCCTCGCGCACGCCGGGCACGACAGCGATGACCTGCTCGATCTCGGAGGCCGCGACATTCTCGCCGCCGACCTTCAACATGTCCTTGGCACGGTCGCCGAACCTGATATAGCCGCGCTCGAGCAGCGTGACGCGGTCGCCGGTGATGAAATAGCCGTGCTCGTCGAAGCTCTCGCGCGTGGCCTTTTCGTTGCGCAGATATTCTGAGAACAGCGACAGGCCTGGGATGCCCTTGATCAGCAGGTTGCCGGTCTCGCCGACACGAGTCGGGGTGCCGTCGTCGTTGGTGATGCGGATCTCGTATTCCGCCGCGGCGCGGCCGATCGACATCGGAATGTTGGGCTGGTCGACCTCGCCGATGATGCCGTGGGTGATGGTCTCGGTCATGCCCCACCAACCGATGATCTTGACGCCGAAGGCCGCGAATGCCGGCGGCTCGTTCACCGCGGTGCCCCAGAGCCGGAATTTGTGGTCCTTGGGGATCGCGTGCTCCAGCAGCGCCTTCATGCAGAACGGGATCGTCGAGGTCCAGGTCGAGCCATGCTCCACCGCGACCGGCCAGAACCGGCTGGCCGAGAAGCGCGGCTGGATCACGCAGGTCGCCCCGACCCACAGGCTCGCCAGCATCGAATAGGCCAGCGCATTGGTATGAAACAGCGGCAGATAGGTCTGATGCACGTCCAAGGCATGCAGGTCCTGATGCGCGGCGTTGATCTTGGCGCCCCACAGCGCATTGGCATGGGTCCATAGCACCGCCTTCGGCCGCGATGTCGTGCCGGAGGTGTATTGCACGCTGCAAGGCGCGAGCGGATCTGTCGCCCGGCGCGGCCGGTCGGCGCTGTCGGCGAACAGTGATTCAAAGCTGTCGCCGCGCGCGGGTGCTTGCGCCGGCGCCTGGCCCGCGTCGTGCGCGGTCACGGCGATCCAGCGCAGGCCCTTGCAGTTCGCTGAAATCAGCTCGGCATAGGCCGGCTGGGTGATCGCGGCGACAGCGCCGCAATGACCGGCGAAATAGTCCATCTCGGCCGCGGCCGAGCGGGTGTTGGTGGTGACGGCGATGGCGCCGAGCTCGACACAGGCAAACCACGCCAAAACAGCCTCGATGCAATTGTCGAGATGGATCAGGACATAGTCGCCCTGCTTGATGCCGCGCTTGGCAAGCCCCGCAGCCAGCGCGCCGACCCGCTCATCGAATTCGCCATAGCTCCAGCGTCGCGCCGGCGCATCGAACGGTGCCCAGATCAGGAACGGGTGATCGCGCCGCACCTCGGCGCGCATCTTGAGCAGCCACGGCACGTCGAGGCCGACGAAGGGACCGACGACGCCTGGCGCTGGGTTTGAACCGATCATGTGTCCTCCCGTGCAGCCTTGGGCGGCCGCTTGCTTGTTGTGCTTGGAGGATGGTTTTGCCACCGGACGGGGCGATGGGCAAATGCCATGCGCCTCTATGCCATCGTGATGGCCGGGCTTGACCCGGCCATCCACGTCTCTCTGCAGCGCACGCTGATGCGTGGATGCCCGGGTCAAGCCCGGGCATGACGACTTTAATTGTGGCTGCGCCGTGCCTACTTCGCGTCGCCCTCGTAAGACGAGATCTCGATCAGGCTGCCGTCGGGATCGCGGCAATAGACCGAGCGCAGCGTGCCGCGGGCGCCCTGCCTGGCCGACGGACCTTCCTCGATCGCGACGCCGTTGGCCTTGAGGTGCGCGACCACCTCCTCGGGCGTGCTCATCGTGAGGAAGCAGAGGTCGTCGCTGCCGGCGGTCTCGTGATCGGCAGTGAACCACTCGATCTTGTCGGCGTCGCGCGGCCGCACATTGATCTTCTGGTTGCCGAACACCAGCGAGGTGCGCGGCGTCTTGCCCTGGCCTGGATCGAACACCTTCACTTGCATGCCGAGGATCTTGCTGTACCAGGCGGCCGAGCGTGCGACGTCGGCGACGTTGATCACGAGATGGTCGAGCGCGTTCACCTTGACGGACATTTTTGATCCCTTCCAGAGCGTTTCGAGCGAAGTCGACACCGGTTCGCGTGAAGAAAACGCGTCAAACAAAACTCTTAGCCTTTGGTCGCGGTCGTCTGCACTTGTGTCGCACTGGCTGCCTCTGACATTGTTTGTTAGAACCGCGCCGCACACAATTCAACAGAAACGGGCAGGGGCAAGCCCTGTCGCCTCGGGAGAAAACGTCGATGATTTCACGCCGCACCGCGCTGGGCCTGATCGGGTCGGGGATTTCGACATTCGCGATCGGCCGCGCTTCCGCCGCCGATTATCCGGCGCGGCCGGTGCGCTGGATCGTCGGCTATCCGCCGGGCGGCGCGACCGACATCATCGCGCGGTTGATCGGGCAGCGGCTGTCGGAAAAGCTCGGCCAGCAGTTCGTGATCGAGAACAAGCCGGGCGCCGGCAACAATATCGGCACCGAGGCTGCGATCAATGCCGAGCCCGACGGCTACACGGTGCTGCTGGTCAACCCGGCGAACTTCATCAACGCGTCGCTGTATGCGAACCTGAAGTTCAATTTCGTGCGCGACGTCGCGCCGGTCGCCTCGTTCAACCGCGTGCCGAACGTGATGACGGTCAACAAGGACGTGCCGGCGAAGAACGTCGCCGAGTTCATCGAATACGTGAAGGCCAATCCGGGCAAGGTGAACATGGCCTCGTCCGGCAACGGCACTTCGGTGCATCTCTCCGGCGAGATGTTCATGTCGATGACCGGCTGCAAGATGCAGCACGTGCCGTATCGCGGCGCCGCGCCCGCGATCACCGACATGCTCGGCGGCCAGGTGCAGGTGATCTTCGACAACATGCCCTCGATCATCCAGCACATCCGTTCCGGCTCGTTGCGCGCGCTCGGCGTCACCACGGCGGAACGCTCCTCGCAGCTGCCCGACGTGCAGGCGATCGCCGAGACCGTGAAAGGCTATGAGGCCAGCGCATTGTTCGGCATGGGCGCGCCGAAGAACACGCCGAAAGAGCTCATTGCCAAGCTCAACGGCGACATCAATGCCGTGCTCGCCGAGCCCGACATGCGCAAGCGCCTGGTCGAGCTTGGCGGCGACTCGCTGATCCAGACGCCTGAAGCCTTCGGCAACGACATCAAGGCCGAGACCGACAAGTGGCAGAAGGTGGTCCAGTTCGCCGGTCTCAGGGTCGAATAGACCCCGTGTCGAACGCGCAGGAACCATCGACGGGATATGCTACTTTATTGACTGCGGAATCATGCTGGTAGGAGCAGGTCGGATCATGCGCATATTGCGATTGGCGGGACTTGTGTTGGCAACCATGACGCTTGCCGGCGCGGCGAGCGTCGGTTCTGCGTCGGCGCAGGACTACCCTTGGTGTGCGCAAGGGCCGAGCCTCGGTTATCCCGGCGAGTGTGCCTACCAGACCTACCAGCAGTGCCAGGCGAGCGTGTCCGGGCGCTTCCTCGCCTGCGGCGAAAATCCGGTCGTTCTGTTTCGCAGGCAGCAGTGGCAGGGCGAGCGACAGTGGCAGGGCGATCCGCGACCGCATCATCGTCACTGGCGCAAGCATCGCAGGGGCCACCGGCGCTAGCGGCCCCAGCGGCAAAAGTCCGTCCTGAGAAAGTCTCTGCCCTTCATCGCGACGGCGCCACATTGACGCAATCGTGAAGCCGCGTCCTTGACGCCGCGTTGTTTGCGCCTATACTAAACCATATGGTTAAGTATGAGGATAAAACGCTGGACCGTACCTTTGCGGCGCTCTCCGATCCCACCCGGCGGGCGCTGCTGGCACGGCTCGGCCAACGAGACGCGCTCTCGGTGAGCGAACTGGCCGAGCCGTTTGCGATGTCGTTGCCCGCGATCATGAAACATCTCGACGTGCTCTCGGACGCCGGCCTGATCGCGCGCGAAAAGTCCGGCCGCACCGTGGCGTGCCGGCTCACCGCGCGGCCGATGGAGCAGGCGATGAACTGGCTCAACCGCTACGCTCAATTCTGGTCCGACAATCTCGATCGCCTTGCCGCCTTTGTGGAGGACGACCCATGGTCAACAACACCGCAGCCGATGCCGGCCTCGCCGCACGTCCCAGCCTCACCCTCACGCGGCGGCTCCGCGCGCGGCCGGAAAAGGTCTACGCCGCGTGGACCGCGCCGGAAAACCTAGTGCAATGGTTCGGTCGCGGTGAGGTCAAGCCCGGCACGACGCGTGCGGAGCTCGATGTCCGTGTCGGCGGCCGTTACCGCATCAGCTTCAGCGGCGAGAACGGTGAATATCACGAGGTCGGCGGCGTCTATCGCGAGGTGGTGCCGAACGAACGGCTGGTGTTCAGCTGGGCCTGGCATTCGACGCCGGAGCGCGAGTCGCTGGTAACCGTGTCGATCAAGCCCGACGGTGCCGGCTCGCTGCTCACCTTCCATCACGCGCAATTCGTCGACGAGACCGCGCGCGACAACCATGCGCGCGGCTGGACCGCATTCCTCGGCAACCTGGAAAACTTCGTCGCCGCCTGAGCGGCAAAGGAGCATCCCAAAGGAGCATCTCATGGATCAGCACAAGATCGTTTCGCGCGAGCAATGGATCGCGGCCCGCAAGTCGCTGATGACCCGCGAGAAGGAACTGACGCAGGCCCGTGACGCGCTGAGCCGCCAGCGCCGCGAACTGCCCTGGGTCAAGGTCGACAAGGACTATGTGTTCGATGGGCCGAGCGGCAGGGTCGCGCTCGCCGATCTCTTCAACGGCCGGCCGCAGCTCGTGGTGCAGCACATCATGTTCGCGCCGGAATGGGAGGCTGCCTGCAAGAGCTGCTCGTTCTGGGCCGACGGTTTCGACCACATGGTGCCGCATCTCGCCGCGCGCGACACCACCATGGTCGCGATCTCCCGCGCGCCGCTGGCGAGGCTCGAGGCGTTCAGGCAGCGGATGGGCTGGACTTTCGATTGGCTCTCGTCGGGGGCGAACGACTTCAATTATGATTATGGCGTCTCGTTTACCCGCGAGCAGATCGATAGCGGCGAGGCGGTGTACAATTACGGAACCACGCCGCTCTATGGCGAGGAGTTGCCCGGCATCAGCGTGTTCTATCGCGACGAGGGTGGTGCGATCTTCCACACCTATTCCACCTTCGCGCGCGGCCTCGATATGATGAATGCGGCCTACCACTATCTCGACCTGACGCCGCTCGGGCGACACGAGGAGGGGCTGCCGTATCCGATGGACTGGGTGCGGCTGCGCGATCAGTATGAGCAGGCACCAAACAAGGCGATCTGCTGTCACTGAGGTGCATCCTCTCGCTCCGTCATTGCGAGCCAACGGGTTGCGCGAACGCGGCCGATGACAGGCTCCACGAAGCAATCCATCGCGCCACATGTGCGAACATGGATTGCTTCGTCGCTTCACTCCTCGCAATGACATCGACGGACCATCCGTGCATTTTTCGTGCAGTTACGCGCCGTTAAACATCTTGATCGACGCATGGCGTCAGACGCCTTGCCTTTGCTTGGTGATCCCATATACTTTGCAATACAAAGTTCGGGCGAATCATGCGCGACCTCGACAAGGCGTTGGCCGACATCCTCGCGATCCGCAACCAGATTGCGGCAGGCACCGCGTTCCGCGGCTATGGTCCGGCGACCGTCGCCACCACCAGCGGTATCGCGCTGCTCACGGCGATTGCCCAGTATCTTTGGCTCGATGATCCCACCGGTCGTCCGATCGCGTTTCTCGCCGGCTGGGCGATCGCGGCGTTGCTGTCCGCCGTGCTGATCTGGACCGAGATGCAGGCGCGCTCGCGACGGCATCATTCGGGTCTTGCCGATGCCATGGTGCAGCAGGCGATCGAGCAGTTCGTTCCCGCGGCGATCGCCGGCGTGCTGCTCGCGATTCTGCAATGGAAATTCGCGCCCGAGACGCTGTAGATGCTGCCGGGCCTGTGGCAGGTGCTGGTCAGCCTCGGCGTGTTCGCCTCGGTCCGATTGCTGCCGCGCACGATCGCGCTCGGCGGCGCCTGGTATTTCCTGTCGGGCTTCACGGTGCTGTTGATCGCAAGCCAGGGCCACGCGCTGTCGCCGTGGACCATGGGCCTGCCGTTCGCGATCGGCCAATTGCTGCTCGCGGCGCTGCTGTATTTCGCCTCCGGAGACAATGATGCCGAAGATTGACGTGACCAGCGCGCCATTCGCCTATGACGGCCTCGACCGCGTCATCCATGAGAAGGCGCGGCTCGGGTTGCTGACCTCGCTGATGGCGCATCCGAAGGGGCTTGCCTTCGCCGACCTCAAGCAGCTGTGCGGTCTGACCGACGGCAATCTCTCTCGGCATCTGCAGGTGCTGCAGGAAGCGGGCCTGGTCGACGTCATCAAGGGCTATGAGGGCAATCGCCCGCACACCACCTGCCGCCTCACCAAGACCGGCCGCCGCCGCTTCCTCGATTATCTCGCCGTGCTCGAGCAGCTGGTGCGCGCCGCGAGGGCCGCCGGCAATGACGAAGGCGCGTCGCGGCGCCTCGGCATCCAGCCGGCCTGATCCCCGATTTTTTCTGCCTGGAGACTTTGTAATGCAAAGTAGTTTTCCGCTCGAACCGCAGGCCGCCGCCCGATTGCATGTCGGCATCATCATGGACGGCAATGGCCGCTGGGCCGTGCGACGCGGCCTGTCGCGGGTGCGTGGACACGAGGCGGGCGTCGAAGCGATCCGCCGTATCGTCGAAGCCGCGCCGGACCAGGGCGTCGGCACGCTGACGCTCTATGCCTTCTCGAGCGACAATTGGCGCCGGCCGAAGGCCGAGGTATCGGCGCTGATGGGGCTGCTGCGGTTCTATCTCGCCAACGAGATCGCGGCGCTGGTGAAGAACGGCGTCCGGCTCACCGTGATCGGCCGCCGCGACCGCCTGCCGGACGGCATCGCCAATGCGATCGCGCGCGCCGAGCGGGAGACCGCCAATGGCACGACGCTGCATCTGCGCATCGCCATCGACTATTCCGCGCGCGATGCGATCCTGAACGCCGCGGCGCGCGCGGGCGCCGCAGGCCAGCTCAGCCGTGAAAGCTTCGCCGACCTGGTCACCGGCGAGGTCGGCCTGCGCGACGTCGACCTCATCATCCGCACCTCCGGCGAGAAGCGGCTGTCGGATTTCCTGCTCTGGGAAGGCGCCTATGCCGAATTGCACTTCACCGAGCGGATGTGGCCCGAATTCGACGCCGACGATCTCGCTGACGCGCTCGCCTCCTTCCATCGCCGCGAACGCCGCTTCGGCGGGCTGACCGCGATCGCGCCGGCGGAGGCGCCGAACCTCTAGGCGCGACGCGCAGCTCTTCATCACAAGCTCAAGCGGCTCCGACTGGCCCAAATCGATATCACTGGACCGAATTGCGGAAAACTGCCGCCGCCGCTTCAGGAATCGGACGCGAGCGCGCAGCGTGGTTCCACGGAAAAAGCGTGCGGCCACATCGGTTGCCTTCGGAGGTCGTTGAACCTCGCAGCTGCGGGCGCGACCTAACTTCGGGTATGGCTCTGGAGGTCGCAAATGACTGCTCTGGCTCAATCGATCGCGCGGGCGTTTTCCGCCGCTTCGCCACGCAACGCCGTTGCGCGGCATGTGCTGCTGTTGGTCGCCGCGGTCCTGTTCGTTGTCGTCCTCCGGGCAAGCTACGGCCTCGATCTCAGCTGGGGCTTCTTCTAGCGCGGCGACGATTTTCATCCGCAAAGTCATATTAGGTTAACCGGGCGAGGGTAGCTAAGCGCACGCTTCCCTGCATTTCGAACCCGGGCCGATCTCCGATGGACAAGCCGATGCGCTGCCAGTGCGGCAGCACGCGAACCATTGTGCTCGACAAGCATTTCCGCACCGCGCTGTTATGCCTGAAATGCGATGAGATCGAGCTGGCGAAGCCGGCCAAGGCTGAGAAGGCAGAGGGGAAGGCAGGGGAAGAGGCCGTGACTGCGCGATAGCGCGGTCGTCTTCGGTGGCAAAACCGGCTAGGTTCCGCTTTCCGTCACGGACCAAAGCGAAGCCGATGCCGCCTCATTCCGAACCTCCCGCCATCACCCTTGCCGATATCCGCCGCGCCGCGGCCGTGATCCGCGGCTCCGTCCAGGTCACGGCCTGCAACGAGAGCCGCACGCTGGGCGAGATCTGCGGCTGCCGCCTGTTCCTCAAATTCGAGAATCTGCAGTTCACCGCGACCTTCAAGGAGCGCGGCGCACTGAACCGGCTGCAAGCACTCTCGGCTGAGGAGCGCAAGCGCGGCGTCATCGCGATGTCGGCCGGCAATCATGCCCAGGGCGTGGCGTACCACGCCAAGCGGCTCGGCATTCCCGCCACCATCGTGATGCCATCAGGCACGCCGATGGTGAAGATCGAGAACACCAGGCGGCACGGCGCCGAGGTCGTCATCACCGGGCAGACGCTGGAAGAATGCTCCGCCTTCGTCCGGTCGCATGCCGCGGAGCAGGGCCTGATCCAGATTCATCCCTATGACGATCCGCTGATCATCGCAGGCCAGGGCACGATCGGGCTCGAGATGCTCGAGGCGGTGCCGGAACTCGACGTGCTGGTGGTGCCGATCGGCGGCGGCGGGCTGATCTCCGGCATCGCCACCGCTGCCAAGGCGCTGAAGCCGGCGATCCAGGTGATCGGCGTCGAGGCGCAGCTCTATCCCTCAATGTACAACGCCATCAAGGGCCAGCATCTGCCGATGCGCGGCGATACGCTCGCCGAGGGCATCGCGGTCAAGACGCCCGGCCAGATCACGAAGGCAATCGTCCGCGACCTCGTCGACGACATCATGCTGGTCAGCGAGGACCAGATCGAGCGCGCGGTCGCGACCCTGATCTCGATCGAGAAGACGGTGGTCGAGGGCGCCGGCGCCGCCGGCCTCGCTGCGGTGCTCGCCGCGCCCGAGCGCTTTGCCGGCCGCTCAGTCGGCCTGGTGCTGACCGGCGGCAACATCGACACGCGGCTGATCGCCTCGGTCCTGACCCGCGAGCTGGCCCGCGAGGGCCGGTTGACGCAGCTGGCGCTCGACATCGTCGACCGTCCCGGCCAGCTCGCCGCGGTCTGCAATCTGTTGGCGTCGGCCGGCGCCAACATCATCGAGGTCTCGCATCAGCGCACCTTCTCCGACCTGCCGGCCAAGGCGACGCTGCTCGAGCTCGTGATCGAGACCCGCGACCGCGCGCATCTGGAGGACGTGCTGGCGAAGCTCGGCGCGGAGGGATTTGCGGTGAGGGAGAGTTGAGTTGCTCGCCTTGCTCGGTGTCATCACCCGCGCATGCGGGTGATCCAGTATTCCAGAGGCAGTTGTGTCTAAGCCGAGGGGCCACGGCGTACTGGGTCGCCCGGTCCATGTGCGCAATTGCGCACAGGCCGGGCGATGACACCACGGACGAGGACATACTCTCACGCACCTCTAGTCTTCCGCCGCCATCTCGGCGAGCTTCGCGATCGTGTTGATGTTGCGCGCGGTGCCGTTGATTGCTGCGGGGATCTTCAGCTTCGAGCGTCCGATGCCGCTGCCATAGGCGACGTAGATCTCGCGCCTGCCGAGCCGGACTTCTTCGTCCTGCTGACCCTTGATGGCCTTCAAGGCGTCTTTCGGCGGCGGCTCGTCGAGGAAGATCGCAACCGTCGTGTTCGGCGGCGCCTTCGGAAACGGATTGGCCTTCAGCACCGCGGCCATTTCATCCGCCGCGCGGACGACCACGCCGACCGGCTTGCCGGCATAGGCCTGCAGGCGCTTTTCCAGCGCGGCCTTGACCTTCGCGGCGCCGAGTTTCGACGAGAACACGACGTTGCCGCTGGCGATGTAGGTCTGCACGTCGTCAAATCCGGCCTCGACGCACATCGCCTGCAATTCGGTCATCGGCAGCTTGCCGGTGCCGCCGACATTGACCGCGCGGAGCAGGGCGACGTAACGGGGCATCACCGCCTCATGTCAGGAGCAGCGTCATCCCCGGATCGCCCTTCTCCATCGCGCGCCGGTAGGCCGGGCGCGCGGCGATGCGGCCGAGATAGGCCTGGATGTTGGGGCAGCGTCCGAGGTCGTAGGGCAGGAAATAGCGCATCGTGGTGAGCGAGAAGCCGATCATGATGTCGGCCGAAGTGAAGTCGTCGCCCGCCAGATAGGTCGCATCGCGCACATGCGCATCGACCAGGTCGAATGAGCGGTCGACCCGGGCCCGGGTCGCGACCAGCATCGGATGGTCGTCGGCGAGGTTGAGCCGGTTCAGAATCATGCTGCGGCCCATCTGCGACTGCAGTGTGCCGTTGGCGAAATGGAACCAATAGAGGAACTGGGCGAAGTCGGGATGGTCGGGCTTCAACGCCAGCCGTCCGCTGCCATATCTGGCGATGATGTATTCGACGACCGCGCCGGATTCAGCCAGCACCAGCTCGCCGTCGGTGATGACGGGCGCCGCGCCGATCGGGTGCAGCGCCTTGTAGTCGGGCTGCGCCAGCACCGTGACGGGATCGCGTGCGTAGCGCTTCAGCTCGTAGGGGATATCGAGCTCCTCGCACAGCCAGACGATCCGCTCCGATTGCGACCGGCCGAGATGATGGACGGTGAGCATGCGGGCTCCTCTCAGGCGTCCTCGGTCTTCTTTGCGGGCTTCTTCGCCGGCGGCGGCTCTTCCATCACCTTCTTCATCGCGCGGGCGTAGGCATCGGCGGCGTTCTCGGCCGAATTCTGCAGCCGCTTGGCGGTCGCGGTGGCGTTCAGCAGCGTGCTCTTGGCGAGGTGGCGGAAGCGCGCCTTGGCGTCCTTGTCCTTGGCCTTGGCGGCGCGGGCGGCCCACGCGGCCTGCTGTTTCTTCGCGGCTGCCATCACGGCCTTGGTCTGCGCTCTTGCGGTTTGCCGGATCACGGCGTCGAGGTCGGCTTCGGCCATTCAGGTGCACTCATTGGCGGGATGTGCGCCGGGACGGACGCACGGATCTTGAGGAGGGGGCTATCACTAGCGCAACCGGCGCGATTTGAACATGCGATCGTTCGGCCGTGGTGTCCCCGCGGTCGTCGTGATATGGCGGGCGGCCTTTCGCCACCTCGGACCGTCCGATGCCGATCATCACCCGCAGACATGCTTTGGTCGGTCTCGCGCTCGTTGCGGCAACGCGCCCGCTGCGGGCGGCCGAGCAGCTCAGCATCGAAGCCGGCGAAGGCCGCGTCGCGCTGAGCCGCTACGCGTCGGCACGGTCCGGCAAGCGCCCGGCCGTGTTGCTGCTGCACGGCTCGCGCGGCTTCGACCTCAGGCTGACCGCCTATGAGCGCCACGCCAACGCGCTCGCCGCTGCCGGCATCGACGCCTATTTCGTCCGCTACTACACCTCGGCCGACACGCAGGCGATCGCGGCCATGCACGCGCGCGAGGTCCGCGAGGCCTATGAGACCGAACACTTCGATGCCTGGGCCGGCCGCGTATCCGCCGCACTCTCCGCCGTGCTGGCCGGCGCCGACAGTTCCGGCCATGCCGGCTTGCTCGGCTTCTCGCTCGGCGGCTACGTCGCGGCCGCGACCGCAGCCCGAGATGCGCGTGTCGCTGCGCTCGCGGTGCTGTATGGCGGCATGCCCAGGAAGTTCGCGGCCGGCGTGAAGCATCTGCCGCCGCTGCTCGAACTGCATGGAGAGGCGGATCGCAATGTGTCGCTGGCGCAGGGCGAGGAGCTCGTCAAGCTCGGCAAGTCGGTCGGCGCGCCGGCGGAGATCGTCACCTATCCGGGCAAGGGCCACGGCTTCGACTTCGCCGACAATGATCCGGCGACCGCGGATGCGATCGGCCGCGTGGTCAATTTCTTCGCAGCGCGCCTGAAATTGGCCTGAGCATCGCTGATGGCGGGAAGCTCGATGCCGGAGCGAATGCGGCGGCGCGAGGCGGGCGGGGATGTTGTAGACGGCGAGGCGTCGAGAGGGGCTTGGTTGGTGGGAGGGCACCTTGGTGCCCTCCCGACAATCCGTGTTAGTTGCAGCCGCAGCCATGCGCCGCGCCGCTGCCCAGGATACCGGACAGGATGCCGGTGTTCTTGAGGCTGATCGGCAGGATGGCCGAGACGTTGGTCTTGTTGCCGTTCAGGACGTTCACGCCGCCGCCGAGCACGTTGACGTTGTTCAGCGCGTTGACATTGAGCGCGGAGACCGCGGTCGTGATCGGGGCGATTACGCCGCCAAGCAGGCCACCGCCACCACCGCGGGGGCCACCGGCGAAGGCCGGCGAAGCGACGAGCGAAGCGAGAGCGACGGCGACGAGATACTTCTTCATGACTTCCTCCGTTGTTATCGAACCAAGCGTGTTGCTTGGGTGCGGTCACTATCCACGTCTCGGATTCGACTACAACTTGAAGTAGTTTTTTACTCTAATACTTAGCGTTAACCATATTATCGAATTCGCTGATGACCCTATTTATACTGATGATGTCATCAAAAGCCGCGCAGTGACGCGAAGACAAAATCAACCAGAAATTGCCGACTTAACCGCCGATTTACCATGATCGCCGACCCTGTTTGTGGAGGGTTGCGTCCATGATTCAGCGTGCGGTGGTGGCGGCGTTTGTTGCTTCGCAGCTTGGTGTCTCCGCAAGTTTCGCGCAGGGCGCCCCGGCTGCGGAGACGGTATCCGTCAATGCGGGCTCGATCGGCCTGCGCACCGGCTATGATTCCAATCCCACGGACACGCTGGGCGCGCATGGCAGCGCCTTCGCCACGGAGACGATCACCTACGATTATCTGCGCGGCTCGCTCCAGGACGGCATCATCGGCGTCAACGTCAAGTTCGCCGACACGCAATACGATCCCAATGTCGCGGCTCCCAGCACCGGTGCCGTCGTCGCAGTCACCGGAGCGATCGCGCTTGCGCCGAAGCTGACCCTGCGCACGACGTTGACGACGACGATCGACGACAGCTGGGCGCGCCGCTCGCATGGCGTGCAACTGCGCAATCGCGTCGAATACGACACCGCGGATGTCAGGATCTTCGCCAATGTCGATGCCGGCATCAACGCGCTCAACGAGCGCAACATCTTCACGCTCGGCGACTTCCTGCCCCAGGACGAGAACTTCACCACCGTGTCGTTCATGCCCGGCTTTGCCTACAAGTTCGGGACCGGTGAAATCGGCACCTCGGTCGCGGTATCGCGCGTCACCTATCTCGATACCGACATCTTCGGGCTCGACCGCAGCCACAACAGGATCCAGCCCAACGCCTTCTTCAACGTGAAGACCAGCGGCGTCGAGGTCGAGGGCTCGGTGTCGCCGTTCTTTGCGCGCTACGACACGACCGATTTCGAGGACGTCAGGCAGCTGCTCTACACCGCCAAGGCCAAGTATCAGACGGGTTCCTGGGCGTTCGGCGTCGGATCCTCGCGCACCATTCAGGATACCACGCTGTCGTTCGCCTCGCTCGATACCGCGCTGTCGTACGAAGCCTCGGTCAGCTACAAGATCGACGACAAGAACGCCGTCAGCCTGCTGACGCGCCATCGGCGCGACGATTATCTCGGCACCGATCTGTGGAGCACGACGTTCCTCACCGGATTGGATTTCGCGCATGATTTCGGCGACGGATATATCGGCACCGCGGGCGCGTCGGTGCGGCAGGTGCGGCGGCCCGACGAGGTTCAGCCTTGGGCCCTGAACGTGCAGCTCGGCTTTCAGAAGAAGCTCGATTTCGGCGACCTGCCGAAGCCGGCGGCCGACAAGGTCGCGGACGCCAAGCCCAAGATCTAGCAGTAGATCAAGCAGTAGCCCTTGCAGTAGCGGCTCCGGCCGCTGCAATGATCTGAAATGGTCTGAAGCATTGCGAAACAACTTCCGCGGTAATTGTATCACAATCACCTGCAAACGTCGCTTTTGGGTGACGCCGCGTGCCGATCGTTCGACCATGGACATCCTTTAATTTGCCTTCGGTCGTCGCGTGGCGCCTGCTGGACGATGAGCTCAGTCATTCATTTCGGATCCTTGTCGGATCCGGGGGCATCGATGATCAGCCGCAGGGCGCTGTCCGGACTGTTGATGACGCTGGTCGGACCTGCCTCGGTCGCCGGCAGTGACACGCTGGGGCTGAGCCGTTGCCACGGCTCGTGCGCCAATGTCGATCTGCCCGCGCTCGGCTATGATGCATTCTGCCGATCGTTCTTCGACATCGCCACGGCCGGAAGGCTGAGCGCGCGTGCGACGGGTTCGGCGCTTCGACGCGAGATGCGTCCGCTGTTCCAGCAGCAGCGACTCTACAGGCCGTCCAGTAACGAGATGCAGGTGCTGTGGCGGCAGGCGGCGGATGGGTTCTCCGTCGTCAAGGTCGAGTTCAACCTGGAATGCGGGCTGCCGGTGCGGGGATGTCTCGGAATTCCCGATCGCGGCGTCAAGGGATTGGTCCTGCTCGCGCACGGCATGGCCTCGACGCCGGAGCGCTGCTTCGCCGACAGCGATCCGGACTACATGAACGCGATCGGCAAGCAGCTCTGCGAGGACGGCTATGTCGTCTGGTGTCCATACATCGTGCAGATCGGAAACCAGGAAAGCCAGAACAACATCGCCGCGATGCTGGCCTCGCATGGAATCTCCGCACACAATGTGTCGTGCGCATCGGTCGATGCAGGCGAGATCGTCTGCCGGAAGCTGACCGGCATGTCCGATCTCAATGTCGGCGTCTACGGCGCGTCCTGGGGTGCGTTCCTGGCGTTGCATCTCGAGGCCGCAACTGGGCGCATGCGGCCGACCGTCGTTTCCGGCTACATGCGCGACGAGCAGAAGTTTTTGATGTCGCCCATCCTCACCAGGAACCTCGGCATCGAGCTCGCCTCCTACATCCATTTCAACACCAGCCGCGCCAAATATGTCGGGCGGGAGCTGGCGCGCCTGATCCGTCCATGTCCCCTGTTCGTCGAGGTCGGAAGCCGCGATGCCGCGAATTCGATTCCATATGGACGGGACGAGAAGTTCGCGGAAATGCAGTCGGTCTACGCAGCATCGGGCCATCCGGATCTGATCGACATGGCCGTGTTCGACGGCATCCATGAGGTCAGCGGCAAGGCGGCGCGGCCTTGGCTCCAGGAACGGATGACGTCGCCTGCCTATCAGATCACGTCCCGTCTCAAGAACGTGATTGCGCTGTGAGGACCGTGACGGCGGTCTGATCCGAAATCGATCCGTGGCGCTAAAGCGCGATGAGATCGGTTGAATCGCGATCGCGCCTTAGCTCCGATATCCCAGAGAATACCGACGTGGAACTAGGCATCCGGGTAGGATTGTCTGTGCCTGAGGGGTGGCGCTATGATCCGCCGCAGTGCAGCTTGCTTCTCCTGACATGCGCGAAGGGTTGGCCAACATGAATGGTACGGAAGGCATGCTTGGTCGAACGGCAAGTCTTGTAGCAAGCTTTCTCGTATCGGCAGGATTGGCGTTCGCAGGGATGTCGGCCGCCCATGCGCAGGCCGGGCCGGCGGGACCTCCCGCCGTCGGCGTGATGGAAACCGTCAAGCGGCCGATCACCGAGTCCAACGAGTTCCTGGGACGCATCGAGGCGGTCAACCGCGTCAATGTGGTGGCGCGCGTCACGGCCTTCCTGGAAAAGCGGAACTTCGTCGAGGGCGCGGAGGTCAAGTCCGGTGACCTCTTGTATCAGCTCGAGCGTGGGCCGTTCGAGGCCGACCTTGCATCGAAGAAGGCGCAGGTCGCGCAATTGCAGGCGACCCTGGTCAACGCCAAGTTGACCGCGGATCGCGCCAAGGCCCTGCTCAGTGGACCGGCTGGCCAGCAATCCAGCGTCGACGCTGCGAACGCCAACCAGCAGAGCCTGGAAGCGCAGGTCCAGGCGGCGCAGGCACAGGTCGACCTGTCCCAGATCAATCTCGACTATACCCAGATCCATTCGCCGATCGACGGCAAGATCGGGCGCACCGCCGTCACCGAGGGCAACGTGGTAACGCCGAGTTCGGGAACCCTGACGACGATTGTCAGCCAGGATCCGATGTACGTCACCTTCCCGGTATCGGTGCGCGAATCGCTGGGACTGCGCGAGCGCTACGCGACACGCGGCGGCTTCAAGGCGGTGGTGATCCGGATTCGGCTGCCGGACGGCCGGACCTACGACAAGGTCGGCGAGCTGAACTTCGTCAACAACACGATCGCGCAGAACACCGACACGATCACGTTGCGCGGCACCATTCCCAACCCGACAATCTACAATTCCGCCGAGACCGGCGGCGCGGTGCGTGAGCTGACCGACAACGAGTTCGTGACCGTCCTGCTGGAAGGCGTGCAGCCGGTCGAGGTGCTGGCGATCCCGCGCGCCGCCGTGCTGTCGGATCAGCAGGGCGAATATGTCTATGTCGTAGGCAGCGACAACAAGGCCGAGCAGCGGCGGATCAAGCTCGGGCAATCGACGTCCACGATTGCGTCGGTGACGAGCGGCATCGCGCTCGGCGACAAGGTGATCGTCGAGGGGTTGCAGAAGGTGCGCCCGGGTGAGGCGGTGGCGCCGGGACCGGCCAGCGCGCTGATCCAGTCGAGCATGAAGGCCTCGGCGGATCCTGCCGCGAGCACCCCGAAAGCTGCGGGCGCCAACCCATGATCTCAGCGGTTTTCGTCGATCGTCCCCGGCTTGCGATCGTCATTGCGTTCGTGATCACGATCGCGGGCGCGCTGGCGCTGCTGCAGATTCCGGTCGCCCAGTTCCCCGACATCGTGCCGCCGCAGGTCACGGTCTCGGCGGTCTTCCCCGGTGCCTCCGCCGACGTGGTGGAATCGAGCGTCGCGCAGCCGCTCGAGGCGCAGGTCGTCGGCGTCGACAAGATGCTCTACATGAAGTCGACCAGCGGCAATGACGGCAGCTACACGCTGACGGTCTCGTTCGCGCTCGGCACCGATCCCGACATCAACACGGTCAACGTCAACAACCGCGTGCAGAGCGCGCTGGCGCAATTGCCGACCGAGGTGCAGGCGCAGGGCCTGACCGTGCAGAAGAAATCCTCGGCCGTGCTGCAGTTCATCGTGCTCTACAGCAACAACGGCCAGCAGGATCCGCTGTTCATCACCAACTACGCCATCATCAACGTGCTGGACGCGATTTCCCGCACGCCCGGCGTCGGACAGGCATCGCTGTTCGCCAAGCTGAATTATTCGATGCGGATCTGGTTCGACACCCAGCGGCTGACCAGCCTCAATCTGGCGCCGTCGGACGTGGTGGCGGCGATCCGCGCGCAAAGCGTGCAGGCGCCGGTCGGCCGCATCGGCGCGCGGCCGATCAGCGACGAGCAGCAGTTCCAGTTCAACGTGCAGACCCAGGGCCGCCTGACCACGTCGACCCAGTTCGGCAACATCGTGCTGCGCGCCAATCCGGACGGCTCGGTGCTGCGGATCAAGGACGTCGCCCGCGTCGAGATCGGCGCGCAGAACATGGATTCGGAGTCGCGGATCGACGGCAATCCCGGCGTGCCGATCGGCATCTATCTGGCGCCCGGCGCCAATGCCGTGACCACCGCCAAGGCGGTCCAGAGCACGCTTGCCAGACTGTCGGATCGGTTTCCGCCGGGCCTGACCTATCTCGTCCAGTACGATTCCACGACCTTCGTCACCGATACCATCAAGGAGGTGATGAAGACGCTCGGCGAAGCCTTCGTGCTGGTCGTGATCGTGGTGTTCCTGTTCCTCGGCAATCTGCGCGCCACGGTGATCCCGGCGGTCGCGGTCCCGGTCAGCCTGATCGGCGCCTTCGCGGTGCTGCTGGCGCTCGGCTACTCCGCCAACACGGTGTCGCTGCTGGCGATGGTGCTCGCGATCGGTATCGTGGTCGACGACGCCATCGTCGTGGTCGAGAACGTCGAACGCGTCATGGAGGAGGAGCCGGAGCTGTCGCCGGCCGACGCCACCAAGAAGGCGATGGCGCAGATCACCGCGCCGATCATCGCGATCTCGCTGGTGCTGCTCTCGGTGTTCGTGCCGATCGCCTTCATTCCCGGCATCTCCGGCACCCTGTTCCGCCAGTTCGCGGTGACGATCAGCGCGGCGATGGTGATCTCGGCGCTGAACGCGCTGACATTGTCACCGGCGCTCTGCGCCGTGTTCCTGCGCCATGGCGGTCCGCGCCGCGGCATCATGGGCCGGGTGCTCGGCGGCATCGACTGGGTGCGCGACCGCTACGCCAGCATGGTGCGGCGGCTGTTGCGCGTGGCGGTGCTGTCGGTGGTTGCCGTCCTGGTGTTCGCCGGCGCGGTGTTCGGGGTGTCGAGGATCACGCCGACCGGATTCCTGCCCGAGGAGGACCAGGGCGCATTCTTCATCGCGGTGCAATTGCCTGACGGCGCCTCGGTCGCGCGCACCAGCGAGGTCACCAAGCAGGTCGAGGCGCTGCTGAAGAAGAATGCATCGGTCGACCACGTGCTCTCGATCGTCGGCTTCTCGCTGCTCGACGGTGCGAGCGAACCCAATTCGGCGTTCATGGTCGCCCGCATGAAGGCGTTCGCCGACCGCAAGGCGGTGACGGATTCGGTGCAGGCCGCGATCCGGCAGACCTTCATCGGGGGATCGCAGATCCGTCAGGCCTCGGTGCTGCCGTTCAACCTGCCGCCGATCATCGGCCTGTCGACCTCCGGCGGCTTCGAGTATCAGCTCGAGGCGCTGGAAGGGCAGGATCCGGCCGCGCTCGGCAGCGTGATGGGTGGGCTGATCGGCGCCGCCAACCGCAATCCAAGCCTGACCCGGGTGTTCTCGACCTTCACCGCGACCAATCCGTCGGTTTATCTCGATATCGACCGCGCCAAGGCGCAGGCGCTCGGCCTCAACATGGCCGACGTCTTCACCGCGCTGCAAGCCACGCTCGGCGGCATCTACGTCAACAACTTCAACCTGTTTGGCCGCACCTGGCAGGTCAACGTGCAGGGCGAGGCGGCGGACCGCGGCGACATCCCCGCGATCTGGCAGATCTATGTGCGCAACAGCGGCGGCCAGATGGTGCCGATCCGTTCGATCGCATCCTTGCGGATCGTCACCGGCCCGCAGGTGATCACCCGCTACAACAATTATCGCTCGGTCACCGTGAACGGCGGCCCGGCGGCCGGCGTGTCGTCGGGCACCGCGATCTCAGCGATGGCCGACCTCTCCAAGACGACGCTGCCGGCCGGCTATTCCTACGAATGGACCGGCACCGCCTATCAGGAGCAGGCCGCCTCCGGCCAGACCGGCATCATCCTCGCGCTCGCGGTGCTGTTCGCCTACCTGTTCCTGGTGGCGCTGTATGAGAGCTGGACGATCCCGATCCCGGTGCTGCTGTCGATCACGGTCGGCGTGTTCGGCTCCTACCTCGCGATCAAGGTGGCCGGGCTGAATGTCGACCTCTACGGCCAGATCGGCCTCGTGGTGCTGATCGCGCTCGCCGCCAAGAACGGCATCCTGATCGTCGAGTTCGCCAAGGAGCAGCGCGAGGCGGGCATGGATATCGCGGATGCGGCGCTGCTCGGCGCGCAGATGCGCTTCCGCGCCGTGATGATGACCTCGATCGCGTTCATCCTCGGCCTGTTTCCGCTGGTGGTCGCGACCGGCGCCGCCGAGATCAGCCGCCGCGCCGTCGGCACCGCGGTGTTCGGCGGCATGCTGACGGCGAGCTCGATCGGCATCTTCCTCGTGCCGATGCTCTACGTCACGTTCCAGCGCTGGCGGGAAGGCGCCAAGCGCCGCTTCGGTGGCACAAGCGTGCACCCGAAGCCTGAATAGCGCCCGAAGGGAAGGGATCAAGATTGAGCGTCGCGTTCACCAAGGAAGAAAGCGCCGAGACCGCGTCCGAGACGCTGTTGCCGGATCGGCCGATCTCGCCCCATCCCAATCTGGTGACCGCAGCCGGGCTGAAAGCCCTGGAGCTTCAGCTCAAGGAAGCGCGCGAAGCCTGCGAGATCGTGCAGCGGCTAGAGGACGTCAACGAACGGCGACGCCAGTCCGCCGTTCCGCTGCGCGACGCGCGATACCTCGCGGAGCGGCTTCGCACGGCGCAGGTCATGCCTGAGCCCGCTTCATCGGAGACCGTCGTCTTCGGCAGCACGGTGACGTTCAGCCGCTCCGATGGCCGGGTGCAGACCTATCGCATCGTCGGAGAGGACGAGGCCGACCCGAAGGCTGGCTCGATCTCCTACGTCTCGCCGGTCGCGAAGGCGTTGATGGGTAAGGCGTCGGGTGATGTCGCAGGCTCTGGAAATCAGGAGCTGGAAATCGTTTCGATTTCCTGATCGTTCGAACGTGGCGTGGCCGTCACGCTTTCGCATCACCGCACGGGCTCGTGAAACATTCCCCGGCAAGACCGTGAGTTCCTTTATGTTTCAGTAAGCACGTTGGCGCTAGGGTCGATCAGTGAGTTGCGTGGGAGTTAACAAGTGATCGATTTTGACGAGCTGCGGGATCTCGCCGCGGATGTGCGCATCTTCATTGAAGCCTCCGATGACAAGGCGAGCGCGCTGAAAGCAGTCGTTGAAGCCTACGACGTCGTGCTGGGTATCTTCCCGGCGCAGGGCGGGCCCGATCTCCATGTGATCAAGGGCAGCGAGATCCTCAATTATATCGCCCGCTCGCAAACCGACGCCGACTACAGCCACACCGCGATCGCGTTCCAGAGCCGCGACCAGGCGGTCGCGCTTCAGCAGGCGCTCGCAGCATAGCTATCGGAACTGCGCGAGGATCTCGAGCAGCCGCTCGCGATTGTCCTTGCCGATCTTGTCGATGACGTGCCGTTCGTGCTCGGCGGCGAGCTGCTTGAATTGACGCAATGACGCCTCGCCCGCGCCGGTAAGGTGAAGCGAATGGCTCCGCCGATCGGTCTTCGACGCCGCGCGCTTCACCAGGTCGCGCTGCTCGAGCGCGTCGAGCAGATGCACGAGCCGCGCGCGCTCGATGCCGAGGCGCTTGGCGACCGCCATCTGGGTCAGGCCCGGATTGGCCGCGATCACCGTCATGACGGAATACTGTGTCGGCGTAACGTCGACCGCGGCCAGCGTCTTGATGAAGTCCTGGAAGATCCAGAGCTGGAAGCGCCGCACCGCGTATCCGACATGGCCGGCGAGGCCGTCCAGACCGACGTCGGCGCCCGCGACCTCGATCGTCGGCTTCTCTTTCCCATGGCGCGCGGATCTTGATTCGGGCTGGGCGGTGCGAGCTGGCACGTCTACTCTCCTCGTCGGTTCCTTCATCTTTGATGGCCTGGCACGAGGCAAGCAAGATTGTCGGCGCGCTGCCGCCAATATCATGGAATCTCACGTCTTTGTATGTGCCGGCCGGGCCGAATTGCCAGCCCGGGACCGCTTGCGGTATGGTGAATTCAAGCAAAAGTTGACCGGAGAGCTGGAATGGCTGCCGTTGCAGAAATTGAAGTCAGGCCGTCCGGTCTGGCTGAAGAGTTGATCGCGCATGCGGTCGCGAGCATCGAGGCCGCGGAGCATTCGGCTGCGCCATTCCCGCATATCGTCTTTAGGAATATCTTCCCCGACAGCTTTTATCGCGATCTGATCAAGAGCGTCCCCACCAAGGGATATGATCCGATCACGGGCACCGGGTCCCGCATGGCGCTACGCCTCTACGGGGATCATATCAATCACGTCGATGCCGAGTTCCAGCCACTCTGGGCTGCCGCCTCGGCCATGCTCACCTCCAAGGCAGTCGAGGACGCGATCCGGAGGCGATTGCATGACGGCCTCGAGATTCGCGCCAAGGGCGACAAGCTCGCCAACGCCGAGGCACTCACGCTGGTCGCCAAGCCCGTGCTCTACCGCGACGCCGATGGCTACCGGATCAAGCCGCATCCCGACACCCGCAAGAAGGTCGTGACGATGCAGCTCTATTGCCCGTCCGACGACAGCCAGGAAGCGCTCGGCACCACGCTCTATCAGGCGTCGCTGAAGGGCCTGTTTCATGTGGGCTCCTACTGCCTGGAGCCGGTGAAGACGATCCCGTTCCTGCCCAATCTCGGCTACGCGTTCGTGGTGCTGAAGGCGTATCACACGCTGAAGAACATGAGCTGGCACGGCCGTCCGCCGATCCAGACCGACCGCTACCGGATTTCCATCCTCAACACGTTCTATATGAACGAGCACGTGGGCTTCTGATCGCCGCGCGCGGCTTGCGGCGGATGTCGCCGCGGGCCGTGACGCGGCATCGATGACCCCTGCCGAAACCGCAGCATGCCCGTCTCGACGCGACAACGAATCGACGTGCCTGCGGGCGATACCGCGCGCAGTAGCATCTGGCAGAAGAACCCGTGGCCGCTGCTGCTGGCGATCAACGCGGCTGTCATCGTCGGGGTCTTTATCCATAAAATTCTGCTGCCGCCCTACGTTCCCTATATCCACCTGCTGGTCGATTACCGCTTCGGCTTCATCAAGCGCGCCTTGATCGGCGCGATCGTCTCGCTGTTCGTGGCGAAGGTGCCGGTGTGGCTGGTGTTCGCGATCGGCGGCGCGGCCTGGCTGGTCACGCTCGCGCTGTTCGTTTGGCTGTTCCGCAAGACGTTCGGATTCCAGGACCGAAATTTGCCGCTGTTCGTCTTCATGGCGGGCTCGCCGTTCTTCCTGAAGAACTTCATGCATTCGCTCGGCCATTTCGACATCTATGGCTGCGCGCTGGCGCTGGTGCTGCTGCTGATTCCGGCGCGCTCGGTCTTCTACATCGCGATCGCCGCGCTGTTCTCGATCGTCCTCGTGCTGATCCACCACATCCATTTGCTGATGTATGTGCCGACCATCATCGTCATCGTCGTCATCAGGCACTATCTGCTGTGCGGGCTCAGCCGAACCAATGTCGCGATCGGGCTGCTGGCGCTCGCATCCGTCAGCGCACTGTTCTTCGCCGCGCAGTTCTGGGGCACGATGCCGCTGCCGGAGGCCGACTTCGTGCGCTATTTGCAGGGGCGGATGGCCGATCCCTCCCGCACCAGCCTGCTGCAGTTCAGCTACATCTGGTACCAGCCGTTGTCGAAGGAGATTGCCGACACCTGGGAGATGATGCCGCACAATATCCTCGGCATCCCCGTCTTCGCGCTGCTGATCTGGCTGCATGCGCCGCTCTGGCGCTATTTCGCGGACCTGATCCGCTCGCTTGCCGCGCCGATCCAGAGGCGCCTCGTCGTGGTGGCGCTGATCGGCGTCAGCCTCGGCTATCTCGTGATGTTCGCCATGGTGTTCGACTATTCGCGCTGGATCTCGAACTGGGCGGTCTGCATGTTCCTGCTGCTGCACGCCGTGAAGATGCTGCCGGCGGCGCGAGACGTTTCGCCGATCCCGAGTCTCGATCGGAAGACCATGATCTTCGGCTGGGTCAACACGCTGATCCCGCGCGTCGGCATCGTGCGGCCGTTCTGATTGCAGTTGCTCCCCGCGTCGCCACGGGCGACGAATAGTGTTAGCGATGGCGTGACCCGATCAGGTTGCGCCGCGCTTTGGCGTCGACCCAATGACGTCGGGGCAATCGAGGAAACGCATCTTGCCAAAGATCTCTCGCCGACCGTTTCTGAAAGCCGCGCTCGGCGCCGCCGCGCTGCCGTTGGCCTCGCTCGGCGCGCGTGCGGAAACGCTGGCGCGTCCCGTCACCATGATCGTGCCGTTCGCCGCCGGCGGGCCGACCGACGTGCTGGCGCGGATCCTCGCCGAATATATGCGCAACTCGCTGGGGCATCCCGTCGTGATCGAGAATATCACCGGCGCCTCCGGCACGGTGGCGGGCCTGCGGGCGGCGCGCGCGGCGCCGGACGGTTCGACGATCACGATCGGCCATTGGGGCACGCATTGTCTCAATGGCGCGATCTATCAGCTGCAATACGACGTGCGCGAGTTCGAGCCGATCGCGCTGATCGCGAGCGGCCCGCAACTCATCATCGGACGGCCGGATTTGCCGGCGCAGAATCTCAAGGACCTGGTCTCGTGGCTCAAGGCCAATGCGGACAAGGCGACCTCGGGCACCGCTGGGCCGGGCTCCGGCGCGCATGTCGCCGGCGTGTTCTTCCAGCAGTTGACGCAGACGAACTTCTCCTTCGTGCCGTATCGCGGCGCCGGGCCCGTGCTCAACGATCTGATGGCCGGCCATATCGACGTCATGTTCGACCAGGCCTCCAACTCACTGCCGCAGGTCAAGAGCGGCACGGTGAAAGCCTTCGCGGTGACCGCGCCCGCGCGGCTTGCCGCGGCGCCGGAGATTCCGACCGTCGACGAGGCCGGCGTACCCGGGCTCTACATCGCCTATTGGCACGGCATCTGGGCGCCGAAGGGCACGCCGCCGGAGATGGTGTCGGTGCTGTCGAAGGCGGTGATGGCGGCGCTCGCCGAGCCCGCCGTGCGCGCGCGCTTTGCCGAGCTCGGCCAGGACATTCCGCCGCCGGACAAGCAAGGCCCCGCCGCGCTGCGCAGCCATCAGACCGCCGAGATCGACAAATGGTGGCCGATCGTCAAGTCCGCCAACATCAAGGCCGAGTAGGCGGAAGGTAGCCGGCTGTGCCGACACGGCGCCGGCGGATACCGTCTGCGTCGCGGTCGATGGATTTTTGATTCCTGGTTGCAGCCGTCCGATCGGCATCAAGGAGTTGGCGAACAACGCTTTCGCGGGCCTTCGAACTTTCGAAGTAGGCCGAAGGTCAAGCGCCTCCGTCATCCCTTTGTCATGGGCATTCGAAACAACGTGCCGCTGCTGTACGAGCGCATCCAACACGCGAACCTCTCGCGTTTCCCACGGAGATCAGCATGAAATTCGTCAAGACGATCGTGGCCGCCGGCCTGGTGGCCATGGCCTCGCCGAGCTTTGCGACCGATATTACCGGCGCCGGCTCGACCTTTATCTTCCCCGTCCTGTCGAAGTGGGCCGATGCCTACAAGAAGGACGCGGGCAGCGGGGTGAACTACCAGTCGATCGGCTCGGGCGCCGGCATCAAGCAGATCCAGGCCAACACCGTGACCTTCGGCGCGACCGACGCGCCGCTGAAGTCGGATCAGCTGCAGAAGGACGGCCTCTCGCAGTGGCCGATGATCATGGGCGCGATCGTGCCGGTGGTGAACCTCGAGGGCGTGAAGGCCGGCGAACTTGTGCTCGATGGCGAGACGCTCGCTAATATCTTCCAGGGCAAGATCACCAAGTGGGACGACGCCGCGATCAAGAAGCTGAACCCGAAGGCGAAGCTGCCGTCGGAAGCGATCTCGGTGGTGCATCGCGCCGACGGCTCGGGCACGACCTTCAACTTCACCGACTATCTCTCCAAGGTCAGCGCGGACTGGAAGGGCAAAGTCGGCTCCGGCACCGTGGTCGAGTGGCCGGTCGGCGTCGGCGCCAAGGGCAACGAGGGCGTTGCCGGCAACATCGCGCAGGCCAAGAACTCGATCGGCTATGTCGAGTATGCCTATGCCAAGCAGAACAAGCTGACCTACACGGCGCTGATCAACAAGGCCGGCAAGACCGTGCAGCCGACCAATGACGCATTCCAGGCCGCGGCCTCCAATGCCGACTGGACCAACGCGCCCGGCTACTACCTGATCCTGACCGACCAGCCCGGCGACAAGTCCTGGCCGATCGTCGCCTCGACCTTCATCCTGCTGCACAAGGATGCGACCGACAAGGCGGCCGCGAAGGAAGCGCTCAAGTTCTTCAAGTTCGCCTTCGAGAAGGGCGGCAAGAGCGCCGAAGAACTCGATTACATCCCGATGCCCGACAGCGTCGTGAAGCAGATCGAGAAGACCTGGGCGGCTGACATCAAGAGCTAAGTCACTCCTCACTGAAAGCTCGCGACTGCATCAAGCCGGCGTCGGACGACGCCGGCTTTTTGCTTTTGGGCACCCCGCGGTATCGCGGCGATTCTCACGCCACCGGTCATAGCTAAATTTAAGTAATTGATTCAAAATAGTTTTTCTGAATTCCGCCTCCAGGCTCCGCCTCTTGCGACAGAGCATTGCGCGCTTATATGTACAATCGAACATATTATGAGCGCGATGACTGACACCACCAAAATCACCCGGCCAAGAGGGCGCCGAAGCAAGGACATGCCCGATGGCCGCCAGGCGTTGCTGCTCGCGGCGACGGAGGCCTTTGCCGGTCTCGGCTTCGACGGCGCCGACCTGCGCAGCATCGCCACTGCGGCGAATGTCAGCCCGAACCTGGTCCGCGTCCATTTCGGCAACAAGGCCGCGCTCTGGGAGGCCTGTCTCGACCGCATCATCGCGAGCGCGACCCCTGCGATCGCCGACATTGCGAACGTCGCAAACGATGCTGGCCGTCCGCTCGGCGATCGGCTGCGCGACGTCATCATCCGCGTCGCGACGTTCTATGCCGCCTATCCGCAGGCCAAGAATTTCGCGGTCCGGCACGGCGCCGAGGCGCCGGAGCGGACCGCGCAGGTGACCGAGAAGCTGCTGCGTCCGGCCTACGAATCGGTGCGCGAACTGCTGCAGGCCGGCATCGCCGCCGGCATCGTTCGCGCCAGCCATCCGGCGCTGTTCTTCGGGCTGCTCAATGCCGCGCTCAATCCGCCGCCGACATTTCCGATGCTGCTGACACGGATCGCGCCCGAGATCGATCCGAAGGCGTCGTGGACGCTCCTGATCGACACCGCGATCGCAACCCTGCTGCACCTCCCCCAAGACACCAACCTGACTGTGAAAGAGTGATCCATGAAACGTCGTCTTGCCCTCGTCGTCATCGCCGCCACCATCGCACCCGCGATGACTTCAGCGTTTGCCCAGTCCGGGCCGAGCGAGGCCGTCCAGCGGCAAGCCTGCATGGGCGATGCGATGCGCCTGTGCGGCGCCTACATTCCGGACCGCAACCGGATCAGGGATTGCATGGCCGCGCAGGTCGACAGCCTGAGCCCGTCGTGCCGCGCGGTGTTCGATGCCTCCACGCAAGCCGAGCGCACGCCGTCGCGGCCGCATTGATCACGCGCGCGACAGCATCGCGTCGGTGATCGCCGTTGCCGGCCTCGCCCGCGCGGCTTGATGCATCGACGCGCGGCCTCACGGTGATCGCCACGCGGCACGGTTGCTCATCCCGGTGCGGCCATGTCATCATCACCGGCATCACCGCAAAACGCTGCGATGGTGGGCGATTGTCGCAGCGCCGGAATTGTCGAGGGATTGACGCGCGCGGAAATTCCAAGGGGTGAACGATGAAGCTACCTGAGAATGTCGACCGGACGACATTCTGGAAATGGGCGATCCCATTGGTGCTCGTGCATGTGGTGGCGTCATTGGCCGCTGCGGCGGGAGTTCCGGCGGTAGGCACCGCCGACATCATCATCGTCATCTGGTACGCGCTCATCCTGGTGCGCCGGTTCAAGGATATCGGCTGGCCGGGCTGGATCGCCGCGTTGATCGTGATTGCCACGACGGTGGTGATTCCGCTGGGGCTTGTTCCTTACGCGATCGCAAACAAGCTTCCGGACGCCCAGTTCATGGCGCTCTTGAGGACGGTCGGTTTGTTCAGCAGCGGCGTCAATCTCGTCTTGCTGATCGTCGCGGGCAGCGTGAAAGGCAGACCGGCTGCCGTCGTAGCGCAGGCCGCTCCCGACGTCGCGGCGGTGCCAGCGCCGGCCGAAGTCGGTGCGTCACCCATGCTTCCGGACACGGTGGTCGAGCGTCGCAGGCCGGATCCGCTCACGGTCGGTACCGTTGCCGTGGCCGCCGTCGTGGTGCTCGGGCTCATCGTCGCTTGGCGGTTTCCGCAGCAGCGCGCGACCCAGGCCTCTTCTTCGCCAACCGTCTCGCTCCCGCCGGTGATGAACTCGCCGGACAATCAGGTCCAGAGCAACGGCCTGACCAAGAACACCAACGATTTCCTGCGGCAATTGTCCCAGCAGCCTCGCGCCGGCAACAGGTAGCGCAGCCATCCCATCTCCGGTGTGGTGCGACCCCTCCCCCGGAGGCGAGGCGAGCTGAAAGCGGCGTGCGTTGCCGCCAAGCAGCCTCCCAACTCAAATCCGTAACATCCCGGCCTCTGTTAACCTTCGGTTAACCATGCGGGCCGATTGTTAACCATTCGACAAGACAACCGAGTCAGGAGCGATGGACGCAACTCAACAGGCCGCACGTCAACAGGTCCGCATGCGCGGCCGCTCCTATGTTGCGTTCGTGTTCTCGCCCGTGGTGCCGATCGTCAACTGGCTCGCCGAGATCGATGCGACCTTGGCGAAGTCGCCCGGCTTCTTCACCGGCAAGCCGGTGGTGCTCGATCTTGCGGCGGTCGATCTCAGCCAGAGCGCGATCACGCATCTGGTCGGCAGCCTCGGTGAGCGCGACATCCGCATCCTCGGCATCGAGGGCGTCGATGAAGCGCGGCTCGGTGCCAACATGCCGCCGCTGCTGACCGGCGGCCGCGCCTGCGTCATCGCCCAGACCGAGCCGAAGCCTTCGGCGGTCCAGGCCAAGACGAAATCACCCTCGCTGCTGCTGGAGCAGCCGGTCCGCTCCGGGCAGTCGATCGTGTTCGCCGAGGGCGACGTCACCGTGCTCGGCTCGGTCGGCTCCGGTGCCGAAATCGTCGCCGGCGGCTCGATCCATATCTACGGCTCGCTGCGCGGCCGCGCGATGGCCGGCATCAACGGCAACGCGGCGGCGCGGATCTTCTGCCAGAAGATCGAGGCCGAGCTGCTCGCCATCGACGGCTACTACCAGACGGCGGAAGACATCGACGCAAGCTTGCGCAACCGGGCCGCCCAGGCGTGGCTCGAGGGCGAGATGCTGCGCATCACACCATTGAACTAGGGCATGATCCGGAAAAGTGTGCAGCGGTTTTCCGAAATGATCATGCTCAAACGAGAACCGACCACAAGGAGAAGAGAATGGCCAAGGTCCTGGTCGTGACCTCAGGTAAAGGCGGCGTCGGCAAGACGACGTCGACCGCCGCGCTCGGCGCGGCGCTAGCGCAGATGGGGCAGAACGTCGTCGTGATCGATTTCGACGTCGGCTTGCGCAACCTCGACCTCGTGATGGGCGCCGAGCGGCGGGTCGTGTTCGACCTCATCAACGTGGTGCAGGGGGTGGCCAAGCTGCCGCAGGCCTTGATCCGCGACAAGCGGCTGGAGAATCTCTGGCTGCTGCCGGCCTCGCAGACCCGCGACAAGGATGCGCTGACCGAGGAAGGCATCAAGCGCGTGATCTCGGATCTGCGGCCGAAATTCGACTGGATCCTGTGCG
Organism: Bradyrhizobium genosp. L; assembly: GCF_015624485.1. Classification (NCBI taxonomy): domain Bacteria; kingdom Pseudomonadati; phylum Pseudomonadota; class Alphaproteobacteria; order Hyphomicrobiales; family Nitrobacteraceae; genus Bradyrhizobium; species Bradyrhizobium genosp. L. The sequence goes on along the minus strand of NZ_CP061378.1, from coordinate 7,360,464 downwards.
ACAGCCCGGCCGGCATCGAACGCGGCGCGACGCTCGCGATGCGCTATGCCGACGAGGCCATCATCGTCACCAATCCGGAAGTCTCGTCGGTGCGCGATTCCGACCGCATCATCGGCATGCTCGATTCCAAGACGGCACGCGCCGAGCGTGGCGAGCGAGTCGAGAAGCATTTGCTGATCACGCGCTACGATGCCGCGCGCGCCGCCCGCGGCGAGATGCTGACGATCGACGATATTCTTGAGATCCTGGCGACGCCGCTGCTCGGCATCGTCCCGGAAAGCCAGGACGTGCTGCGCGCCTCCAATGTCGGCTGCCCGGTGACGCTGAACAATGCCGGCAGCGCGCCGGCGCGGGCCTATATCGACGCCGTGCGCCGCCTGATGGGCGAGCCGGTCGAGATGACGGTGCCGGTCGAGCGCAAGGGGCTGATGGACCGGCTGCTGCGACGGAGGGCGGCATGATGAACGTGATGCGGCTGTTCGGTGGCCGCGCCGCGTCGGCGCCCGTCGCACGGGAGCGGTTGCAGATCCTGCTCGCGCATGAACGCGGCCGGGGTGGCGGCGGGTCCGATCTGCTGGAGATTCTGCGCGGCGAAATCCTTGCCGTGGTGTCCAAGCATGTCGAGGTCGATCCCGACAAGGTCGTGATCCGGATGGACCGCGGCAAGTTCGTCTCGATGCTCGAGGTCGACATCGAGGTACCCAACGGCGTGCAACGATCGATGATGGTGGCGGCCACATGACAGCAGACAGCAACAGTCACATCGCCTGGCAGCGCGCGCAGCTCAAGAAGCTCCGCGCGGCGTTGAAGGCGCTCGAGGTCGAGCAGATCGGCAAGGCCAATTGCGGCCGTGCGACGCAGATGACGATCGACGAATTGCAGCGCAAGATCGGCGAATCCGGCCGCTGCATCGCCGAATATGAGCGCCGCAGCCGCCGCCCGCTGGCGACCGATCGCGGCAGCCTCGCCAGCGTCAGCTGGGAGCATTGGAACGCCAATCTGCCGATAGCCAAGGCGCAGCGGCAGCGGGCGTGAGTCGTCATTTCCGGGCTCGCGCCAAGAGGCGCCCCCCGGAATGACGAGGCTCTACAGCAGGAACGCCAGCGCTGTCTCGCAACTGTCCTCGACCTTGAGCGTGAGCAGCTCATCGGCCCGGGTGCGTCCGAGATTCACCGCCGCGATCGGCAAGCCCCGCTCTTGTGCCGTCCGCACGAAGCGAAAGCCGGAATAGACCATCAGCGAAGAGCCGACCACCAGCATGGCATCGGCCCGCTCCAGGCGCTCTTGCGCCGACGCGACGACATCGCGTGGTACATTCTCGCCGAAGAACACCACGTCGGGCTTCAGCACGCCGCCACAGGCCTCGCACGCCGGCACCACGAACGATGAAAAATCATGATCGAGATCGGCATCGCCGTCGGGCGCATCCGCCGCATCGAGCGCGAGCCAGGCGGGATTGCGTCGTGCCAGCTCGCTTTGAAATTCCTCGCGCGGCGTCGTCGCGCCGCAGCCGAGGCAGCGGACCACGTCGAGCCGTCCGTGCAGGTCGATCACCTTCCGGCTGCCTGCGGCCTGGTGCAGGCGATCGACATTCTGCGTCAGCAGCAGCTCGCAGCGGCCATGTTCTTCGAGCTTCGCCAGCGCGCGATGCGCGTCGTTCGGCGCGGCGCGGCCGAACCGCCGCCAGCCGACCATGCTGCGCGCCCAGTAGCGCTGCCGCGTGGCGGCCTCGCCCAAGAACGCCTGGATCGTGACCGGCCGCGTCCGCTTCCAGTTGCCGTCGCTGTCGCGATAGTCGGGAATCCCGGAATTGGTGCTGCAGCCGGCCCCGGTCAGCACGAACAGGCGCTGGTGGCCGGCGATGAAATCCTGCAGGGCGGGGTGCGACATCGAGGCTATCTAGTGCATCCGCAGCCGGCCGCAAGAACGGCCGCGCGCCGCGATCACCGGCTCGTCAGATTGATCGCGAGCGCCGTGGCCCCGACCACGATCAGGCTGGCTGCCCAAACGCTCTCCAGATTGAGCCAGCTCCGTGCGATAAACCGCACGCCGAGGTAGCGATAGACCAGATAGGCCAGCAGTCCGCCGGCAATCAGCGTCGCGGCGGTGTGGACCAAGGCCACCAGCAGGGCCATTGCCAGATTCTGGCCGACGACATTTGCGGCCGCGCCGTGGCCGTCATGCGCAGCCGGGCTCGCGCAGAGCCCGAGATAGATCGGGAGCAGCATCAGGCCTGCGCCGTGCGCGATCGCCACCGCGAACGACCACAGCGCCAGTTGCGTCGGCGGTATCCGTGCCAGTGCCCGGGGATGACGGCGGATCACGAGGCGTGCGAGGCCGAAGCCGATCACGATGAGCGCCGCCGCGACCTGGATCTGGCGCTGCCATGCCACCAGCGCGATCAGGAGCGCAAACGGCAGCAGCATCAGCAGCATTGCCGCCAGATGGCCAGCCGATAGCGGCAGCAGCGCGCCGGCGAGCCCGCGCGACGATCTGTCCATCAGGCCGGCGGAAACCGCGAGCGGCCAACCCATGCCGGGATTGATTCCGTGATAGAGGCCGCTCGCGACGATCGCGAGCCACAACCAGACCGCGGTCGCGCCTGCTTCGGTCAAGTTCAAACCGAGGGATAGCAGAACGAATCGGTCGAGCAGTCACCGCCTTCGAGGCGGATTTGATGCGGTCGATAGCCTTCGGGGAAGCTGACGAAATAGTCCTTCGCGAGCTCGATGCCGCCATTGGCGCCGACATTGGCCATGACTTCCGCGCCCGGCATGCCGTCGGGATAGAACTGGTCGTCCCAGGTCGAATAGAGCGAGTTGGTCCAATAGACGCGCTTGCCGTCACGGCTGATCTCGACCATCTGCGGTCCGCCGGCAAACGGCTTGCCGTTCGGGTGCGGCGTCCGGCGCGCGATGCCACCGACATGCACCGAGCCAGCCAGCTTCGGCTTCCTGGGATCGGTGACGTCGTACTGGCGCATTTCGCCGGTGCCCCAGCAGGAGACGTAGAGAAAGCGGTCGTCCATCGACAGATCGATGTCGGTCACCAGCGGCGGCACCGCGCCGAACCCCTGTAACAGAGGCGGCAGCTTCTCCTTGGGCGCCGGTTCGGGCGGAATCGTCGCGGTCTTCTCGACGTGGAATTTTCCGCCGTCGCGCCACCAGGTCCAGATCGAAGCTTCGAGATTGGTGGTGTCAACGACGACGCCGACAAAGCCGTATTCGCGGACCGGATCGTGCGCGGGCCGGACCTCGAGCGCCATCTGGTGGTTGGCGCCGAGGTCGATGGTTTGGACGTTGCGCCGCGCGCGCAGGTCCCAGAAGTGCAGCCGGTGGCCATATTTGTTCGACAGCAGGTCTTCCGGCACGATGCCGTTCTCGAATTGCGGCGGCAGCCCCCATTCGCTGCTGACCATGTAGTCGCGCGGCAGATTCCACCAGAAATCATAGTGCAGGGTCTGCGGGCCGCGATCGATCTCCCAGCGCCCGAGGATGTCGAAGGTCTCGCAGTCCATGATGAAGATGCCGGGCGGTCCTTGCGTGCCATCCTTGCCGCCGCCGCCAAGCGTCGAGACATAGATGCCGCCAGGCCCGCAATGCGTGGTATGCGGCCGCGAGTAGCCGGTCTTCTCGAACACCTCCTCGGGCTCGATGATCTTGTGGATCTTCGCCTCCAGCGGCGAAGGCTTGGTGTCGATCACATAGATGCGCGACGACCGCAGTCCGGGAATGATCAGATAGCGCCGCTCGACAAACGCGTGACCGGCGAGCGGGTACAAGGCCGATGAGCAGGCGTTCCAGCCGAAGTGATGAAATTCGTCGCCCTTGTTGGGCATCGTCACGGTGTGAACGATCTGGCTGTAGGTCTTCGATGCCGGTCTGACGTCGATCACCGCGAGCGCGTCGGGCTTCGAGAAGTCGGGACTGAGCAGCAGCGTGTAGGCGAAGTTCTCCGGCGGAGCCTCCATGGCGAGCTTTGGCGAGGCGTGAAACGTCGGATCGGGTCTCATCGTCATGACGTTCTCCCGTGATGTCGGCGTGCCGCCAACGGCGCGAGCCACTCGGAGCGTGAGGTGAACTGATATGTGACGTGAATTCCGGCTTTACGGCTCCGCGGGCAATGTTGGCGTCTCGAAGTCTAGGGCATCAAGTGTAGACGCGAAATGCGCTCGCAATTTGTTGACGCCGCCTGGTTCGCTGCTGCGACGCTTTGCCACTTCGTCAAAACTCCAGCGCCGCGTTGTCCACCACCTCCTTCATCACGAAGAAAGTGCGGGTCTGTCGCACGCCGGGCAGCGCGATCAGTTGGTCGCCGTGGATGCGCTTGAAGTCGTCGACGTCGCCGGCGCGGATTTTCAGGAAATAGTCGAAGTCGCCGGCGACGAGGTGGCAGTCGAGCACGCATTTCAGCTTCGCGGCGGCCTGCTCGAAGCTTGCAAAGCTCTCCGGGGTCGAGCGGTCGAGCACGACGCCGACCATCACCAGCGTGCCCATGCCGACCTTGCGCGGCGCCACCACGGCGCGCACGCCGGCCACAAAACCCTCGTCGAACAGCGCCTGCGTCCGGCGATGGCAGGTGGCGGGGCTGACGCCGACCTGCTCGGCCAGCTCGGCATTGCTGAGCCGGCCGTTCTTCTGCAGCAATCTCAGCATCTTGAGGTCGATGCGGTCGAGCCAGGCGGCCATGGAAGAATCTCTCACTATTTGTCAGATTTGTGAAAGAAAAGATAGCACAAATAGATATGTGCGCAATCTGAAGGAAATTTCTGGCTCGAGTTAGAGAGCACCTTTCGCACGGCCGGTGATAGGTGTTGCCGCCGTTCCAAGACCCCCAATGAGGACGCCAGCATGCTGGAAAAATTCGCGCGCTATCCGCTGACCTTCGGGCCGACCCATATCGAGAAGCTCGACCGGCTCTCCAAGCATCTCGGCGGCAAGGTCGAGCTCTATGCCAAGCGCGAGGACTGCAATTCCGGTCTCGCCTATGGCGGCAACAAGCTGCGCAAGCTCGAATACATCATCCCCGATGCGATCGCCTCCAACGCCGACACGCTGGTCTCGATCGGCGGCGTGCAGTCGAACCACACCCGCATGGTCGCGGCCGTCGCCGCCAAGATCGGCATGAAGTGCCGGCTGGTGCAGGAGAGCTGGGTGCCGCATGAGGATGCGGTCTATGACCGCGTCGGCAACATCCTGCTGTCGCGGGTGATGGGCGCCGATGTGCGCCTGGTCGACGACGGTTTCGACATCGGCATCCGCAAGAGCTGGGAGCAGGCTATCGAGGAGGTGAAGGCCTCGGGCGGCAAGCCCTACGCGATCCCGGCCGGTGCCTCCGTGCACAAATTCGGCGGGCTCGGCTATGTCGGCTTTGCCGAGGAGGTGCGCGCGCAGGAGCGGCAGAGCGGCGTCAAGTTCGACTACATCGTGGTCTGCACCGTGACCGGCTCGACCCATGCCGGCATGCTGGTCGGCTTCGCCGCCGACGGCCGCGCCCGCAACGTGATCGGCATCGACGGCTCGTTCACGCCGGCGCAGACCAAGGCGCAGGTGCTCTCGATCGCGCAGGACACGGCAAAGCTCGTCGAGCTCGGCCGCGACATCACGGCCGACGACGTCGTGCTGATCGAGGACTACGCCTATCCCGCCTACGGCGTACCGTCGGAAGAGACCAAAGAGGCGATCAGGCTGTGCGCCCGGCTCGAGGGCATGATCACCGATCCCGTCTATGAGGGGAAATCGATGCAGGGCATGATCGATCTGGTACAGAAAGGCCACTTCCCGGCCGGGTCCAAGGTGCTTTACGCCCATCTCGGCGGCGCGCCCGCGCTCAACGGCTACGCCTACGCGTTTAGGAACGGTTGAGGCCTTGTCGCCTGGATGTAGCCATCGGGCGCGCGTTCGCGCGACCCGTTGGCTCCATCCGGGCTACCCGGTCTTTATCCGGGCACCGAACCGCGCATTTCTACGCATTTCTGCGTAAGGTCCGCGTCAGGTTGCCCCGTTATCCTCGCCCGTGCCGAGCTGCTCGGGAGACCACCGCGTGAGGATCATGAACGCCCTCGGCCAGGCCATCGCTGCCTTGGGCGTCGGCATCATCGCCGTCGGGCACTGGTTCTGGACCCACATGGACCGACCCTACCCGCACGGGCGGGTGTGGGAGATCGAGCTCTATACCGGCATCTTCCTGATCGGCGTTGGCGTGCACGCGCTCGCATCCTGGTACTGGTTCGATCATCTCAGGTCACCCACACAGCCAAGGTCGCTTCAGGAGCCGAACTAGGCCGGTGAGCCGTGTGTCCGGGTTGACATGCGTCGAACAAAATAAGAACATGGCGCTGTAACCAGAGGGTGTGGCGAATGCTTCATCTACGGCGGTTCTGCGCGGGCGTATGCCGGTGGTCATGCCGCGTGCCACTTGTAGGTGAGTCTCGACGCTCTATGATTGGTTGTGGCGGGGGAGTGGCGGTTCATGAGAGTTGTGGTTTGGGCGATCGTCGCGGCCGTGTGGGTGTTTGCGTCCACAGCCTCGTCGAACGCCCGCGGTCCCTATGGCTCGATCACGGTCGGCAATTGGAAGGGCGGCGCTTTCACCAACGACAACAACGGTGCCTTCACCCATTGCTCGGCGGGCGCTACCTACGACAGCGGCGTTTTCTTCATGGTCTCGATCGCCGAGAACGGCAGCTGGCGATTGGGCTTTGCCCATGACAACTGGCGACTGACGCCGGGCGAAGCGTTTCCGCTGACGCTGACGTTCGATGGCCAGCCGCCCTTCAACGTCTACGGCATGCCGCTCGGGGCCAAGCTCGTCAATATCGAGATGCCGGTGAACTCGGCGCTCATCAACCAGTTTCGCAAGGCGCGACAGATGTCGGCCTTCGCGGACGGACATTTGTTCCAGTTCAACCTGAACCAGACCGCGCAATTACTGCCGGCGCTGCTCAACTGCGTGGTGACGGTCAAGAAGAACGGCATCGCCAATGCCGGCGAGTTTGCGGTGGCTGCAAAGCCGGCGGCCGCGCCGTCGCAGGCTGCGCCGAACTCGCCGCAGAAGCAGGCCAAAGGCGGCACCGGCACCGGCTTCGTGGTCAGCAGCAGCGGGCATGTCGTGACCAATCATCACGTCGTCGAGGGCTGCAGCGAGATATCAGGCAATCTGAGCGGCGAGGCGGCGGTCAAGCTGCGGCTGGTGTCCGATGACGAGATCAACGATCTCGCGCTGTTGCAGGCGCCGAGCCCGTTCAAGGAGGTCGCCTCGATCAGGCAGAACTCGATCCGGGTCGGCGACGGCGTGGTGGCGATCGGCTATCCCTATCACGGCCTGCTGACGTCCGATTTCACCGTGACCACGGGGATCGTCAGTTCGCTCAGCGGCATCCTCAACGACACCCGCTATCTGCAGATCAGCGCCGCGGTGCAGCCCGGAAACAGCGGCGGACCGCTGTTCGATTTCACCGGCGCCGTGGTCGGCGTGGTTGCCGCCAAGCTCGACGCGGTGCGGATGGCGCGCGCGACCGGCAGCATCCCGGAGAACATCAACTTCGCCATCAAGACCGGCGCGCTGCGCGACTTCCTCGACAACAGCGCGGTGGAGTACCGCAACGCCGAACGACGTGACGGCTCGAAGCGGGAGACCTCCGACATCGCCAAGGACGCGCGCGGCTACACGCTGCTGATCACCTGCAAGGTCAACGAGCAGAGCGCGAGCGCGAAGAAGGGGAATTGACGGCGGTGACCGCTGCCTCTCGCCAGGATAACGGGGTTCGATTTTGGCGCGTGGCCTCTCCACGCCGTCGTCCCTGCGAAAGCAGGGATCCATAACCACCGAAGGTCGTTGTTGCGCGACGCTGGGGCCACAGCGTTCTTCAACAACCCAACCCTCTGGTTATGGGTCCCTGCTTTCGCAGGGACGACACTGCACCAGCTGCTCGCGGTGTTCGCTCAGGTCAGCCGCCGCAGCGTATGCACCGTGATCTCCGCCGGGCAGTTCAGTCGCACAGGCGCGAGGCTGGTGCCGGCGCCGACGGAGGTGTAGCCGAGCAGGTTCTCGAAGCGCCAGGCGCCGTTGCCCATGCGGCGCGGCAGCCGCGCTTCCAGCTTGATCGCAACGCCGCCGGGCAGGCAGAGCTGACCGCCATGGGTATGGCCGCTCAGCATCAGGTCGAAGCCGGCGTCGGCCGCCGCGCGGTAGGATTCCGGCGTATGCGCGAGCAGCACCGAGAACGCATCGCGCGGAATTCCCGCAGCCGCCTTCGCGATGTCGTCGGCGCGGTAGAAATGCGCGTCGTCGATCCCAGCGAGATGGATCGTCTCGCCGCCGCGCACGATCGCCTCGGATTCGTTGAACAGCATCCGGATCCCCATCGCCTCCAGCGCCGGCGTCATGCGGATGCTGTCGTGATTGCCGAGGATGCCGTACAGCGGCAGCTTGATGCGTGCGCAGACGTCCTTCATCAGCGCGAGAGATGTCTCAAATGGACCATAGGTCTTGCCGCGATAGTCGCCGGTGAGCACGCAGATGTCGCACGCCACATAGCGCACGATGTCCATCAGATGCCGCATCGCGCCGGCGCTGATGTCGGCATGGAGGTCGCTGAGATGAAGAATGGTGAAGCCGTCGAACGCCGCCGGCAGCCGCGTCGAGGTCACCAGATTGCGCCGGACCTCGACCCGATCGGCATTGCGCCGCGCGCGGCCGTAGAGGCCGGCGACCTTCAACCCGGTCTCGACGATGAACGGTGCCGGATTCCAGTTCTCGACGTTGAACAGCAGCGTGCCGTGGCCGAACAACTGCCGCTCGTGCCTGGTCTCGACCGCCAGCCGGCGCGCGACATGGTCAGCGCCGATCCGCTCGATCAGTCCCTGCAATGCCGTGTCGGTCATCGTCTCCTGCGCGCGTCGTGTCGCGAAGCGCGAATATGCCGGGAAAGTCGTGCATTTTCGGTTCTAAATTGCCAGACCGATGCCAAAGGCTTGTTTTGACACGCTTTCCAGACGCGAACCGAAGTCCCTCGACAGGCCGCCGGTCCGCGGCCGGGTTCAGACCACCGGCACGCGTTTGGCCGCGACCTGGGCCGGCGAGATCACCTCGATGTCGAGCGGCACCTGCCAACGCTCGGTGAAGCGCACTTGCGGCGGCGCGTTGCTGCTGCGTGCGCCTCCGAGCACGAAGCCGTCATAGCCGGCATTCATCACCGCATTGCATTTCTGCACATAGACCGGGAAGCCGCCGATATAGGGCATGAACACGCGGGGACGGCCGGGAATGTTGGTTCCGACATACCAGGAGCTGCAGGTCGAGCGCAGCGACACCGTCGAGACGTCGTTGACATGGGCGACCCAGGCATCCTCGTCCTCGCGCTCCGCCTCGATGGTCGTGGCGCCGACGTCGCGCAGATGGCCGAGGCAATCCGCCAGCCAGTCGACATGCTGCTCGATCGCCTGGATCATGCTCGCCAGCACCGACGGGCTGCCCGGTCCGGTGATCATGAACAGGTTCGGAAAGCCCTCCGAGGCGAGGCCGAGATAGGCGCGCGGGCCGGCCCGCCATTTCTCGGCCAGCGTGCGGCCGCCGCGGCCGGTGATCGCGATCTTGTCGAACGAGCCGGTCATCGCGGCAAAGCCGGTCGCGGAGACGATGGCGTCGAATTTGTAATCCTTGCCGTCGACCACGATGCCGTCGGTGGTGAAGCGCTCGATCGGATTGGTCGACACGTCGACCAGCTTCACATGCGGCAGATTGTAGGTCTCGAAGTAGTTGGTATCGACACAGAGCCGCTTGCAGCCGAACACGTTCTGCGGCGACAGCAGATCGGCGGTGGCGGGATCCTTGACGATGCCGCGGATCTTCTCGCGCGCGAAATCGGCGATGGTGTCGTTGGCGGCCTTCTCGAACAAGAGGTCGCCGAATGCGCCGAGGAAGGGCAGGCCGCCGCGCTCCCAGGCCTCCTCATAGAGCCGCTCGCGATCCTCCGCGCTGGCCTCCAGCGCGGGCTGGGCATTGAACAGGAAATAGAAGCCGGTCGGCCGCGCGCGGGCTTTTGCGCGCAGCTCCGGATAGTGCGCCTTGGCTTCCTTCAAATAGTCTTCGGAAAGCGCCGCATTGCGGGCGGGCACCGTCCAGGTCGCGGTGCGTTGGAACACGGTAAGCTCGGACGCCAGCTGTGCGATGATCGGGATCGACTGGATCGCCGACGAGCCGGTGCCGATCACGCCGACGCGCAGGCCGGTGAAATCGACACCCTCATGCGGCCATTCGCCGGTGTGATAGATCGGCCCGCGGAAATCTTCCATCCCGGTGAACGCCGGCCGGTTCGGCGCCGACAGGCAGCCGACCGCCATGATGCAGAACCTTGCGGTGACCTTGTCGCCGCGATCGGTCTCGATCAGCCAGGTGCCGGCCGCTTCATCGAAGCGCGCCGCGGTGACGCGGGAGTCGAACACGATCTGGCTGCGCAGATCGAAACGATCGGCGACATGGTTGGCGTAGCTGAGGATCTCCGGCTGCGGCGAATATTTCTCCGACCAGCTCCATTCCTGGTCGAGCTCTTCCGAGAACGAGAACGAATACTGCATGCTCTCGACATCGCAGCGCGCACCGGGATAGCGATTCCAGTACCAGGTGCCGCCGACGCCGCTGCCGGCCTCGAAGACCCGCGCGGTGAAGCCGAGCCCGCGCAGCCGGTGCAGCATATACATGCCGGCAAAGCCCGCGCCGACCACGACGGCATCGAACGTTGCGGTTTCGGCAGGTCGCGCAGTCGTGCGCGCGGCGCTCTCCTGAGCCATGGCCCGTCTCTTCCCTATATCGTCGTGGCGCCTCGTCGGGCGCGTCGACGGAAAGATTAGGGCGAGGGCGGCGCAGCCTGCAAGCGCGTGCGTTGCCGCGTCGGGTATGGCTCCTATGCCGCGACGCTGCCGGCAGCGGTATTCCTGCGCCGCCTCACTCCAGCCGCTCGACCTTGCGCAGCGACGGGAACAATCGCATCCAGAGCAGCCCCACGGCGATGGTGCCGAGGCCGCCGATCAGGGCGGCCGGCACCGCGCCGAACAATGCGGCCGTGATGCCGCTTTCGAACTCGCCGAGCTGGTTCGAGGCATTGACGAACAGATAGTTCACGGCGCCGACGCGGCCGCGCATGTCGTCCGGCGTCGCAAGCTGCACCAGCGAGACGCGGATCACGACGCTGATCGTATCGGCCGCGCCCATCGCCGCGAGCGCCAGGGTCGAGAGCCAGATCTGCCGCGACAGCGCGAATACGCAAATCGCAAGCCCGAAGGCGATCACCGCCTGGAACATGCGCAGTCCCGCCTGCCGTGAGATCGGTTGTCGCGCCAGCACCGCCGTCATCAGCAGCGCACCGACCGCAGGTGCCGCGCGCATCACGCCGAGCGCCCAGGGACCGGCCAGCAGGATGTCGTGCGCATAGATCGGCAACAGCGCGCTGGCGCCGCCGAGCAGCACCGCGAACAGATCGAGCGAGATGGTGCCGAGGATCGCCGGATTGTCGCGGACGAATTTGACGCCGGCGAACAACTGCCCGAGCGACGGCGGGTCCGGCTCGGCCGCCGGCCGCTCCAGCCGGATCGCGCCGCAGAAGATGGCCGCGAGCAGCCAGAACGCCGCCATCACCGCATAGGGGACGGCCGGCGAGATCGCGTAGGCCAGGCCGCCGATCGCGGGGCCGGTGACGATCGCGGCCTGCCAGGCGCCGGTCGACAGCGCGGTGGCGCGCTGCAGATGTCCCTCCGGCGCCACGGCCGGCAGCAGCGCCGAGGCGGCGGGATCACCGAATGCGCCGGCGACGCCGAACGCGACCAGCACCGAGAAGATTTCGGGCACCGTCAGGACGCCAAAAGCGCTGCGCCAGCCGAGATAGGCGGCCCCCAGCCCTTGGATGATCTGGCAGGCCTGCACGACGTGGCGGCGATCGTAGCGATCGGCGGCGTGGCCGGCGATGAACACCAGCAGCGCGCTCGGGATGAACTGCACCAGCCCGACCAGGCCGAGATAGACCGCGCTGCCGGTCAGCGCGTAGACCTGCCAGCCGATCGCAACCGTCGCGATCTGGTAGGCGAATTCGGAGAAGCTGCGCGATGCCACGAACAGCAGCAGCGGCGGATGACGTAACAGCTCGGCCGGCGCGGCCTCGGATTGCGGGGACATCGGTCACGGATGGCGGAATGGCGAACGGTCGTCAATCTCTGTGATCTGGAGACCGTCGAATCTCGCCGGGGTCCGCGAGATCGGAGGGAGGACCCGACACAGCAAGACTATTGCACGGCGGCGAACTGCCTGCAGGATTTCGGAATAATGGAAGAATACCGCTGAGTTGCCCGACGTGTCAAGCGGTTTTCCGAGTGCCGGCGGCGCCTGCTCCTTTGCATGGGGTTGTTTTTCGATATTTGAGAGCGCGTACCTTTTGCTTCCCGCTAGCGCTCCTCACAACGACGAAAGGAGCACCTGGCGCAGCAAGATCAGCCCTCGGTGTCCTTCACCAGCCGGATCAACTCGTCGCCGTAATGCTCGAGCTTCTTGTCGCCGATGCCTGCGATGTTGCGCAGCTCGTTCAGCGAGGCCGGGCGCACCGCAGCGATGCCGTCGATGGTGGAATCGTGCAGCACGACATAGGCCGGCACGCCACGCTGCCGCGCTACTTCGGAACGCCAGGCGCGCAGCGCGGCGTGCAGGGCAGGGTTGGCGGCGGCACCCTTGCCGTTCGCGGCGGGTGCGAGCTCGCCACGGCGTGACTTGTCGCGGATCGCGCGGTTGCGCGCGCCTTCGACCTGCTCGCGCAGCATCACCGCGGTCTCGCCCTTGAGCACGCCGCGCGCGCTCTCGGTCAGCTTCAGCGCGCCGAAGGCGTCGCTGTCGGCACGCAGATGGCCCATCGCCACGAGCTGGCGCAGCACCGCGCGCCATTGCTTCTCGTTGAGCTCGCGGCCGATGCCGAACACCGACAATTTGTCGTGGTTGAACTGCTGGACCCGCTCGGTCAGCCGGCCGACCAGCACGTCGATCAGGTGCATGGCGCCGAACCGCTGCCCGGTGCGGTAGACGCAGGACAACAGTTTTTGCGCCAGCACCTTGCCGTCGCGGACGCGTGGCGGTGTCAGGCAATTGTCGCAATTGCCGCAGCTCTCGTCGGCGCGGGTCTCGCCGAAATAGCCGAGCAGCCGCTGCCGCCGGCAATGCACGGTCTCGGCGAGTGCGACCAGCGCGTCGAGCTTGCCGATCGAGACCCGCTTGAAGGCGTCGGCGCCGGTCGATTCGTCGATCATGCGGCGCTGCTGCACGATGTCGGAAAGGCCATAGGCCATCCACGCGGTCGACGGTTTGCCGTCGCGGCCGGCGCGGCCGGTCTCCTGGTAATAGGCCTCGACGCTCTTGGGCAGATCGAGATGCGCGACGAAGCGAACGTCCGGCTTGTCGATGCCCATGCCGAACGCGACCGTCGCAACGATCACGATGCCGTCCTCGTTGATGAAGCGATCCTGGTGGCGGGCGCGTACACCAGCGTCGAGCCCGGCATGATAGGGCAGCGCCGGGATGCCGGCTTCGCTCAGCGATGCCGCGACGTCCTCGACCTTGGCGCGCGACAGGCAATAGACCACGCCGGCGTCGCTGGCGTGGCGGTCCTTGATGAGATTTTTCAGCTGCGTGACCGCGTTCTGCTTGTCGACGATCTCGTAGCGGATGTTGGGCCGGTCGAAGCTCGCGACGAATTGCGGTGCATCGGTGAGCAGTAGCCGCTCGGCGATCTCCTTGCGCGTCATGGCGTCCGCGGTCGCGGTCAGCGCGATGCGCGGCACCTCGGGGAAGCGGTCGGCGAGCATGGAGAGGCCGATATATTCCGGGCGGAAGTCGTGGCCCCATTGCGAGACGCAGTGCGCCTCGTCGATCGCGAACAGCGCGATCCGGGCCTGGCCGAGCAGGTTGAGGCAGCGCGGCGTCAAAAGCCGCTCCGGCGCCACATAGAGCAGATCGAGGTCGCCGGCGAGCAGCCGCCGCTCGACCTCCGAGGCTTCCTCGTAAGTCAGCGTCGAGTTCAACACCGCGGCATTGACGCCGGCCTCGGTCAGACCCGCGACCTGGTCGCGCATCAGCGCGATCAGCGGCGACACCACGATGCCGCAGCCGTCGCGCAGCAGCGATGGCAGCTGGTAGCACAGCGACTTGCCGCCGCCGGTCGGCATCAGCACCAGGCAATTGCCGCCGTCAGTGACGTGGCGGACGATCTTCTCCTGCGCGCCGCGGAAGCCCGGCAAGCCGAACACGTGGTTGAGCACGGACAGCGCGTCGCGAGGCGGGGCGGGTGCGCGATCGAGGGCGGGCTGAGCGGTCATGATCCCTGGGATTCGGGTCAACAGGCGGTGATCGATGTCTCCGGGGCGAACGATACCGGAACGAGATGTGTTAATACACCGTCCGATCACAAACTCAATTCAGGCATGGGCTCGCAGCTGCGGATCATCACAGGCATTGTCGCTGTCGTGCTGGTCGTCGGCGCGGCGGCGGGCTTTGCGGTCGTTTGGCGACCACAGATCGCGGCGGAGGCGCCGCCACGGCCCGATTCGTTCGATCCCGCGATCGTCAAACGCGGCCGCGACCTCGCCGCGATCGGCAATTGCAACACCTGCCACACCGCGCAGGGCGGCAATTACGCCGGCGGTCTGCCGGTTCCGACACCGTTCGGCACCATCTTCTCGTCCAACATCACGCCGGATGCCGAAACCGGCATCGGGCGGTGGTCGGAGGACGCCTTCGTCCGTGCGATGCGCTCGGGCGTCAGCCGCGACGGCCATCATCTCTATCCGACCTTCCCCTACGATCATTTCACCAACGTTTCCGAGGCCGACGACCGCGCGCTCTATGCGTTCCTGATGACGCGGCAGGCCGTGCATGCGTCGCCGCCGCCAAACAGCCTGTCCTTCCCGTTCAGCCAGCGGCCGCTGATCGCCGGATGGAAGCTGCTGTACCTGCGCAGCGCCAATCTCCGAGCCGATGCCAGCAAAAGCGCCGAGTGGAACCGCGGCGCCTATCTGGTCGAGGGTCTGGCGCATTGCGGCGCCTGCCACACCCCGCGCAACGCGCTCGGCGCCGAACGCCTCAGCGCGCAGTTTTCCGGCGGCGACGTCGATCATTGGCACGCCTATGCCCTGAACGATGCCTCGCATGCGCCGGTGCGCTGGAATGCGGACGCGCTGTACGCCTATCTGCGCCATGGCTGGCAGCCCGATCACGGCACCGCGCGCGGCCCGATGGCCGAGGTCGCCAGCAATCTGTCTGATGTCGACGACAGCGATGTCCGCGCGATCGCGGTCTACATGGCCGATATCTCGGGCACGGGGCCGGATCGCGCGCCTCCCGCCAAGGTCGCCGACGCGCCGTCGTCGGATGCGTCGCAGACGGCAGGCGCAGCGGTCTATGCCGCGGCCTGCGCATCCTGCCATGAGGGCCAGCGGTCGCTGCCCTATGGCGGCGTCAATTTGGCTGTGAGTACGGCGGTCGCGAGCCCCGATCCGCGAAATCTCGTCAACATCCTGCTGTCCGGGGTCGCCGCCGTCCCGGGCGAACGCGGCCCGATCATGCCGGGCTTTGCCGCCAGCATGGACGATACGCAGATCGCAGCGTTGCTGAATTATCTGCGCGAACATTTCGGCAAGCGGCCGGCGTGGGGCGATCTCGACAAGATCGTACGCGAGGCACGCGCCACACAGACCGCGTCGATCGCCGCATCGGTCCCAACCAATCAGCGAGGCAAGCCATGATGACATTGAAGGTCAATGGCCGGGATCACCAGATCGATGCCGATCCGGATACGCCGCTGCTCTATGTGCTGCGCGACGATCTCGAACTCAATGCCGCCAAGTTCGGCTGCGGGCTTGGGCAATGCGGCGCCTGCACCGTCATCATCGACGGCAAGGCGGTGCTGTCCTGCGCCACGCCGCTGCTGCTCGTCGAGGGCAAGCAGGTGACGACGCTCGAAGGGATCGGCACAACAGCCGCGCCGGCGCCGATCCAGCGCGCCTTCATCGAGGAGCAGGCGGCGCAATGCGGCTATTGCATCGCCGGGATGATGATGCGAGCGCAGGCGCTGCTGATGCGCAACGCCAAGCCCACCGATGCGGAGATCCGCGCCGAGCTCGATCCAAATCTCTGCCGCTGCGGCACTCACATGCGCATCCTCCGCGCGGTGCATCGCGCAGCCAGATTGATGGACACGGCGGATGCCGCAAGCAGTAGGGTGGTCCGATGAGCGGGCCCGTGATCCTCGACCGTCGCAGTGTGCTCGCCGGCGGCGGCGCGCTGATCGTCAGCTGCTCACTGCGCCATGCGGAGGCGCAGGAGCCGAAGCCCGGCACGGGACCGAAGCTGCCCGGCAGCCTCGCGACCTCACCTTCGCTGGATTCCTGGCTCCGCATCGATGCCGATGGCCGCATCACGGCCTTCACCGGCAAGGCCGAACTCGGGCAGGGCTTTAAGACTGCCTTCCAGCAGATCGCGGCCGAGCAGCTTGATGTCCCCTTCGAGGCGGTGAAGGTGATCACCGCCGACACCAAGCTCACGGCGAACGAGGGTTACACCTCGGGCAGCCATTCCATGCAGGACAGCGGCACCGCGATCCTGCACGCCGCGGCGCAGGCGCGCGGGTTGCTGGTGGCGGAGGCGGCAAAGCGGTTCGAGCTGCCGGCCGAGAATCTGCGGACGGAGAATGCGGCCGTCGTCGCGCCCGATGGACGGCATCTGGGCTATGGCGAGCTTGTCGCCGCCGATGTCCTGCACGTCCGGGCCCAGCCGGTGTCGCCGCTGAAGGATCCGCAAAGCTTCAAGGTGATGGATCAGCCGGTGCCGCGGGTCGATATTCCGGCGAAGGTCACCGGCGGCGCGGCCTATGTGCAGGACATGCGGCTTGCCGGTATGGTGCACGCGCGCGTGGTGCGTCCGCCGAGCTACGGTGCGCAATTGACGGAGTGCGATGCCTCCGCGGTCGAGAAGATGCCCGGCGTTATCCAGGTCGTGCGCGACGGCAACTTCCTCGCCGTCGTCGCGGAAAAGGAGTTTTTGGCAGTCAAGGCGATGCGTGCGCTGGCAGCCGCGGCGAAGTGGCGGGAGAGCGCAAAACTTCCGGATCGGAATGATCTGCCCAACGTGCTAACAAAGCTGCCCTCGCAGGATTTCGCGATCTTCACGCGTAGCGATCCCTCCGTGACCGGTGCAAAAGCGCTGGAAGCGACCTATACACGGCCCTACCAGTCGCACGGCTCGATCGGACCGTCCTGCGCGGTCGCGCAGTTCGCTGACGGCGCGATGACGGTGTGGACGCATACGCAAGGCGTCTATCCGGATCGGCAGGCAATCGCCGAGATGCTTGGCATGCCGCAACCAAGCGTGCGCCTGATCCATGTCGAGGGTTCCGGCTGCTACGGCCACAACGGCGCCGACGATGCGGCGGCGGACGCGGCGCTGATTGCCCGTGCGCTGCCCGGGCGTCCGGTCCGGGTGCAGTGGATGCGCGAGCAGGAACACGGCTGGGAACCCTATGGTCCGGCGATGGTGACCAGGCTCAGCGCCTCGCTCGACGAGAGCGGCAAGATCGCCGACTGGAATTTTGCGGTCTGGAGCAACACCCATTCGATGCGGCCGGGCGGCGCCGGCGCGCTGCTGGCGGCCCAGCACATGGCGCGGTCCTTCGCGGTGCCTGCGCCAAAGCCGCTGCCGTTGCCGGAAGGCGGCGGCGATCGCAACGCGATCCCGATCTACAATTTCCCGAACGCGCATGTGATGCACCATTTCATCCCGGCGATGCCGATCAGGATTTCGGCGATGCGGGCGCTCGGCGCCTATCACAACGTGTTCTCGATCGAGAGCTTTATGGATGAGCTGGCGAGCCTTGCCGAAACCGATCCGGTCGAGTTTCGCCTAAAGCATCTCGATGATCAGCGCGGCCGTGCCGTGGTCGAGACGGCCGCCGAAGGCTTCGGCTGGGCGCCTGGCAAGGCGGCGCCGCCGAACCGCGGCTACGGCTTTGCGTTCGCACGCTACAAGAATCTCGCGGCCTATTGCGCGATCGCCTCTGAAGTAGAAGTCGATCGCGAGACCGGCCGCGCGCGGCTGGTGCGCGCGGTCGCGGCGGTCGATGCCGGGCAGGTCGTCAATCCCGACGGGATCACCAACCAGATCGAGGGCGCGATCGTGCAGTCGACGAGCTGGACGCTTTATGAGAGCGTGTCCTTCGACGACACCAGGATCACCAGCACCGATTGGCAGACCTACCCGATCCTGCGTTTCAATGCGGTGCCTGACAGCATCGACGTTCATATCATCAACCGCCCGGGCCAGCCGTTCCTCGGCAGCGGCGAGACCGGGCAGGGCCCCGCGGCCGCGTCGCTCGCCAATGCGATTGCGCACGCGACCGGAAAGCGGTTGCGCAACCTGCCGCTCAGCCGCAAGCGGATCAAGGATGCGATCGATGCGTGAAACTCAGGCGACGGCAGTGGGCGGCGCCGGAGGCGGCGTCATCGGCTCGATCTTGTATTCCTTCGGCAGGTTGATCGGGCGGTAGGTCGGATCCTTGTCCATGCGTTCCAGCACCGAGCCGTGGATCAGCACACCTTCCGGAATCAGCCGCGGCTCGCCCATCGGCAGATAGAAGCCGAGGAAGGACTTCCGTTCCGGCCATTCCTTCCACTTGTCGCTCTTCGGGATCCATTCCAGGATGATCCAGGCGCCGGTCAGCGAATTGTGCAGCGGCGCCGTCGCGCTCGGCGGCACGTAGTCATGCGTGTGGGGCGGCAGCGGCATGCCCCAGGCGAGATGATCGATCAGCGCCTGGTCGACGCGCAGGCCCGCCGCCTTGGCCTGCACGAGCATCCAGATCAGCGGAAATTTCGACGGCCCGCTCTGGTCCTCCGGATACCCGCCGCCGACGTCGGAATGCACGCCGGCGAACCAGACCTGGCGGATGTCTTGATCCACCGCGGTCGAGGGATCGAACGGATTGGAGCGGAATTTCTGCGGCTCGATCCAGCGGTTGAGGCGGAACATGCGCCGGCGCTCGTCGATCGAGATGGCCTGGCGGAAGCGCTTGACGCTCGAATTGGTGCGGGTGAACAGCAGCGTCTGCAGGTCGAACAGGAAGTTGTCCTGCCGCGGCACGATGATCGAGGCGACGGTGTCCCACACTCCGACGAACTCGATCTCGATGTTGCGGCCGCCGGCGATCTGGCTGAAATGCCAGGCTTCCTTCAGCGGCCCGTCATCGAACGTCCCGTCGGACTTTTGCGCGTCCGAGCTCGCCTTCTTGTAGGTCGAGAACGCATAGCCAGCGAGGTCGAGCTGGTCGACCGGCAACAGGCCCATCACATGGATGAAGGCCGCCAGCACGCGCACGGTGTAGGCGCCGCGGCTGAAGCCGAACATCCAGACCCGGTCGCCCGGCTCCCAGTTCTTGCACAGGAAGCGATAGGCGCCGAGCGTATCCTCGTCGAGGCCGGCACCGAACGCCAATCCCCACAGGCCGCGGACCTTCTGCTTGAAGCGGCCCCAGGTGTTCTGCAGGCCGATCGTGCCGAGGCCCGGATGATAGTAGATCCGCTGCCGGTCATCCTTGTCGGTGACGCGAAACAGCTTGAGCACGTTGGAGATGTTGGCGCCGATCTCGTTGCCGGTGCCGTCGCAGCAAATCACGATATCCTTCGGCATCCGTTGCCCCCGCGGTCGCCGCGTGAAAGGCTACATCGTAAGGCAGAAGGCAATCCGGATTCAATCTTTAATTGAAGACGGTTATGTGTACCCGGGATGAACGTCGGGGTAGTTGCCGCATCGTCGTCTGCACGCGTGGCGGCTGTGGCAATGCGCTGAATTCAATTGCAACGTTCTGGAAAAGATGGGAATCTGACCCGGTAATCATTGCCGAATTGTATTGATACTTTCCCGCGTTTGGAGATTCCGCCGGTGCGCGCGATTGCTTTGTTCGCGACTTCCCGTGCCGCGTTCCACGTCCCCTTCGTGCTGCGCGGGGACCCGCTGGGATGAGCCACCAGGCGCTCGTGACAATGATCCTCGCTGTCCTGGTCCTGCTCGCGTTTGGCTTGTTCTGGTCGGTCGGCAAATACGCCGACCGCGTCTTCGCCACGCGATTCCGCACCCGCTTTCCGGAGAAGACGCTGAGCTACACAAGCGAGCAGCTCGCGGCACTCGTCAGGTCGGATCTCCGGATGAAGTATGTCTTTCCGATCCTGTTTCCGTTCGATCTGGTGGTGATGCTGGCGCTCGCCGGCGCGATGGGGGCGGCGTCATCGCACTGGATCAATCAGCTGCACCCGCCCGCGGCCTGGCTCGGCCTGTTCGTTCCCGGCGTCTATCTGCTCAGCGACCTGACCGAGGATTGCCTGCTGGCGTGGCTGTTGCTGCGCGGCGACCCGCAGGCGGCGGCGCAGACGGTGTCGATCATGAAGGCGATCACGGCGATCAAGCTCGCAAGCTTCATGGCGGCGATTGCGCTGACGGTGACGTCGCTCGCCGGATGGTTGCTGCTGCGCGGCTGGCTCGGCCTGTAGTTTCCGCCGTCGCGATGCCGTCTACTGATAGGTCGCCACGATGTCCGACACCGCGCGTTCGAGTTGTCGGGCAGTGGCGCATTGGCGCACCACGCTGCAGAAAGTGGCGTAGCGCGGCATCTCCGAATCGCCAAAACCCCAGGTCATGCGGCCCTCGGGGTTGAGCCACACCAGCCGCTTCGAGCGTTCGCCGATGCGACGCAGGATGTCGGCGCGCGGATCGAGATTGTTGCTGCGGGCGTCGCCGAGCACGATCACGGTGGTTTGCGGCGTCACCGCGCTCATCCATTCGTGCTCGAAATCGGCGAACGAATTGCCATAATCGGACGAGCCGAAGCCGACCTTGGACATGATCTCCTTCATCGCCTCTTCCGGCGATTTCTTTTCCAGGATGTCGCTGACCTCGATCAGATGGCCGGAGAAGGCGAACGAGCGCACGTCGTCGACCACCTCGTGCAGGCTGTGGATCAGGAGCAGGAAGAAATCCGAGACGCGGGCGACCGAGCCGGAGACGTCGCACAGCGCCACGATCTTCGGTCGGTCGCGGTGCTTGCGTTTCCAGGCGGTGAGGAAGGGCACGCCGCCCCAGGCCGCATTGCGGCGGAGCGTACGGCGGACGTCGAGATGGCCGCGGCGCTGGCGCTTGCGCGGCTTGGAATAGCGCTCGCGCAGCCGGCGCGCGATCTGGCGGATCAGCGCGCGCATCTGCTCGACCTGGCGCGGCTCGAGCCGCGCCATCGGCGCGTTGCGCAGGATCTCGTTGCGCAGGTTTTCCGCTTCCTCGCGGCCGTAGAGCAGCAGCGCCTGCGAGACGGTGTCGCGCACGCTGCCGCGCAGGCCGTTGAGCGCCTCCTGCAGCCGCTCGGCGAGCGCCGGATTGCTCGCCGTCGCATCGTCGATGTCGTCGCGCAGCCGCTCGATGCCCATCGCGTTGAGGATGCGGGTCTGGAAGATGCCGCGCTGGGTGAAGTAGCGGATATCCGGCAGCGACGCCGCGCCGGAGGCATTGGCGATCGCGGTCGCAATCGACGTGCGGTCCTGCGCCAGCAGCATCTGCGCCAGCGGGCCGAGAGTCTCGCTCTCCGCGTCGCCGGTTGCGTCGCCATGCTCGCCGGCATCCGGATTGGCGCCGGAATCACTCTTGTCGTCTGTCTTGTTCTGCTCAGCGTTCTCTTGCTGCGGCTCGGGCTGGCTGAAGAACAGGTCGAAGCAATCGCCGAGCGCGCGCTTCTCGTCCTGCGTCTTGGCGAGCGTCAGCAGGAACGTGTCGCGCAGGACGGCGCGATCGGAGAAGCCGACCGCCGAGACCGCGCGCATCGCATCGATGCTTTCGGCCGGCGAGACCCGAACCCCGGCTCCCCGCGCCGCACGAAAGAAGCGATGCAGGTTCTCGCGCATTGTGCCCTAGCTGAACACGCCTTGCCGCGAGGCCTTGGCGATGAAGGCGGAGATCTGCGGCGTCGCGGCTTCGATGTCGGCTTCGTATTTCAGCAGCACGTTGAGGGTGTCCTTGACGATCTCATGGTCGAGCTCGTTCGCTTGCAGCAGCACCAGCACGCGCGCCCAGTCGATCGCCTCGCTCACCGACGGCAGCTTCTTCAAATCCAGCGTGCGGATTTCATGGATGAAGCCGACCATCTGCTTGCGCAAGGTCTGCGAGATGCCGGGCACCCGGCTCTCGACGATACGCTCTTCCAGCCGCTGTTCGGGGAAGCCGATATGCAGATGCAGGCAGCGCCGCTTCAAGGCGTCGCCGAGATCGCGCTCGCTGTTCGAGGTCAGGATCACGGTCGGCGCCGCCACCGCGGATACCGTGCCGAGCTCCGGGATCGTGACCTGGAAGTCGGAGAGGATTTCCAGCAGCAGCGATTCGAACTCGGCGTCCGACTTGTCGATCTCGTCGATCAGCAGCACGCAGCCCGCGGGCTGCTCCAGCGCCTGCAGCAGCGGGCGAGGCTCGACGAATTCCTTGGAGAAGAACACGTCGCCGAACGTATGGAGCTGGTCGAGCGCGGCAGCCAGCGTCTTCGCGCCGCCGAGCACTTCGCCGAGCTTGTCCTTCAGGATCTGGGTGTAGAGCAGCTGCTTGGCGTACTTCCATTCATACAACGCCTTGGCCTCGTCGAGGCCTTCGTAGCATTGCAGGCGGATCATCTTCAGACCGCGCCAGGCGGCGATCGCTTTCGCCAGCTCGGTCTTGCCGACGCCGGCGGGACCTTCGACCAGGATCGGCTTCTCGATCTGCTGCGACAGATAGACCGCGGTCGCGATCTGCCGGCTCGCGATATAGCCTTGCGCGGCGAGGCCGCTTTCCACAGCCTCGATCGAGGCGGTGGGCCTGGTGTCAGCCACGAGATCAGCTCCGAATTTGTAACAAACTCGGACCTGTTCTGCGCCCGTTGCGGGCAAAGCACAAGGCTCGTTTGGCCCGCAACAGCATGGGGTTAGCACATGCTGCGGGGGTATTTCCGCCGAGCGCAAATACCTCGTGAACGGGACACCCTCAGCCCGCGCAGCTCTTCACGAAATCCTTGCGCCGCGGGCCGGTGACCTTCTGGTCGATCGCCTGCTTCAGGCAATCGAGCCGCGCCTGGGCCATGCAGAGCTGCATCTGGTCGCGCTCGTCCTGGCCCTTCAAGGCCTGGGCCGAGCTTTGGCAGGCTGCCTTCTTCGCACCGGGCACCGGCGCGGCCGCGGCGGTGCTGTCCTGCGTCGGAGCTGCGGGCGGAGTTGACGTGGATTGCGCAAAGGCTGCGACCGAGGCCAGCAGCGAGCCGGCTGCGACGAAGGCGACGGCGGGAATTTTCATGGCGGTGTCTCCGGGAAGGAGACGCACGATTAGATGCGATCGCCTGAATGTCGGCTGAATGCCGGCGGAACCCGCTTCACCGAAGCGTGAGCCCGGTCGCGGCTTCGAGCTCGCCGATCGCCTGCGCGGCATTGAGCACCTTGATCGTGGTCATGCCCATCTCGCGCGCCGGCTTCAGGTTGACGCCGAGATCGTCGAGATAGACGCAGTTGCTCGGGTTGACCTGCAACGTCTCCACCATCATCCGGTAGATGCGCGGATCGGGCTTGCGCAAGCCGATCTTGGCCGACTCGATGACGTGATCGAACAGCGCCATCACCTCGGCGACGTAGAGCGTGCGTCCGCTGTGGCTGCCGATCGCATTCGCCGGCAGATTGTTGGTGATGCAGCCGGTCTTGCAGGTCGCCTTGATGCGCTTCAGCGCTTCGACCATGTCGGGACGGAGATCGCCTGACAGCAGCGGCAACACGTCCTTGCCGCGCACCTCGGCGCCGAGCGCCCTGGATTCCGCGGCGAACAGTTCGTCGAATGTGTCGATGTCGATCTCGGCGCGCTCGAACCTGGCCCAGGCGTTTTCGAGATGATTGGCGGCGTTGGTGCGGCGGATGATGTCGGCGGGAATGCCGCGCTCGGCTTCGTAGCGCGCGAACGCCTCGAACGGCGAGGTGGTCAGGACGCCGCCGAAATCCCAGATCACTGCTTCGATCATTGATTCCCGCCCGATGTGCTTGTCAGGCAGCGGCTAACACGGATCAGGCAGGAGAACCAGCCCGATCCGCGCTTGGCGACATCGGCGGCGCGGGCTATTGCTGCGCAGATGAAAAGACCTGCCCTGATCCTCGCGGCCGCGATGTCGCTGATATCAGCGCCTGCCTCCGCCATTGTCGGTGGCGGCGCGCCGCAGACCGACGGCGTGGCGCGCGCCGTCGTCACCATCGTCGGCTCGCGCGGCAATTTCTGCACCGGCGCGCTGATCGCGCCGAAGGTCGTGCTGACCGCGGCGCATTGCGTGCAGCCTGGCGCCGACTACAAGATCGTCGACTACGGCGCGGACCGGCAGCCGAAGCTGCAGGACGTCAGGACGGTGGCAATCCATCCGGGCTTTCGGATGCAGGCGATGATGAACCATGTCGCGACCGCGGACGTCGCGCTGTTGCAGCTCGCGGCGCCGGCCGCAGGCAAGATGCCGGCCGCGCTTGGGATGCCTGACATCCCGATCCAGCTCGGCGGCCGCTTCACCATCGCCGGTGTCGGTGTCACCGTCCGCGGCGACGGCAAGAGCGGCGGCATCATCCGCGTCGCGGGCCTCGTTGCGACCGGCAAGCCCGGCACCTTGCAGATCCGCCTGGTCGATCCGGTTGGCCAGGGCGCGCGCGACGGGTTAGGGGCCTGCACCGGCGATTCCGGTGCGCCTGTGTTCGAGGACAAGCAGAGTGGGCCTGCGATCATCGGTGTGGTGAGCTGGTCGACCGGGCCGAACGGCACCGCCGGCTGCGGCGGCATCACCGGCGTCACGCCGCTGACGCTCTACCGCGACTGGGTGATGCAGACCGCCCGGCAATGGGGCGCGGGGTTTTAGATCGGATGCTCTCTGGGCGGATCGTGCGCTCAAAGTTCCGTCATCCTGAGGTGCGAGCGGAGCGAGCCTCGAAGGATGCACGGCCCGGCCGGTGGCCGTTCATCCTTCGAGGCTCGCCGAAGAGGCGAGCACCTCAGGATGACGGTGATGGATTCGGTGTGCGTCGAACCTAATGCCCCGCCGCCTTGTTCGCCGCGGCGTTGTTCAGCACGATCAGGCCATCTACCGCGACGCCGAGCTTGCTGTTGATCAGGAACGGATTGACGTCGATCGAGGCAATGCGGCCATTGGCGTCCGCCATCAGATTGGCGAGGCCGACCAGCGCCTTCACCGCTGACGTCTCGTGCAGCGCCGGCTTGCCGCGATAGCCCTTCATCTTGACGCCGGCCTTGGTCTTGGCGATCAGCTGCTTTGCCTCGGCGGCATCGAGCGGCGCGCCGGCGAGGGCGACGTCCTTCAGCAATTCGATGTCGACGCCGCCGGTGCCGAACAGCACCACGGGGCCCATCTCGGCATCGAGCGAGGCGCCGACCACGAGCTCGAGATCAGCCTTGACCTGCTGCGCGATCAGAATGCCCTCGAGCTTCGGCTTGCCCTTCAGCTTCTTCACCCGCACGATGATGTCGTTGAACGCCTGCTTCACCTCGGCCGCGCTGTTGAGGTTCAGCACGACGCCGCCGATATCGGACTTGTGAAGGATGTCGGGGCTGACCACCTTGGCGACCACGGGGAAACCGATCGCCTTCGCAATCTTCACAGCGTCCGCAGCCGTCTGCGCCACCTCTTCCTTGGAGATCGGGATGCCATAGGCCTTCAGCAACTGCTTGGAGGCGACCTCGTCGAGCGCGGCGGCGCCGTTGGCGGCCTTCAGCGTCTTCTCCAGCATGGCGCGGGCGGAGGCCTTCGAGCTCGACGCGATGTCGGGCACTTCCTTGCGCAGGCCGGCATATTCGATCAGCGCCTTGATCGCGCCGACGGCGCGGTCGAGGCCCTGCATCACCGCGATATTGGGCAAGCTCTTGCGCAATCCCTTGGTGAACTCGGTGAAGCCGATCGACATCGCGCTGATGTAGATCACCGGCTTGTTGGCCTGGCCCGCCATCTCGTCGACGATGCGCAGATTGCGCTCGCGCAGTTCATGCGGCGCCTTCGGCAGCTCGGCATCGATGATGACGATATCGGTGTCGGGATCGTCAATCATGATCTTGATCGATTTCATGTAGACGGAGGGATCGACCACCGCGGCGAAGCCGGCATCGAGCGGATTGCCGACGATGCTGCCCGGTCCGAGCATCTGCGCCAGTTGCCCGGTCGCATGAGGACTCAGCGGCGCAAA
Source organism: Bradyrhizobium genosp. L (assembly GCF_015624485.1). Lineage (NCBI taxonomy): Bacteria > Pseudomonadati > Pseudomonadota > Alphaproteobacteria > Hyphomicrobiales > Nitrobacteraceae > Bradyrhizobium > Bradyrhizobium genosp. L. The sequence goes on along the minus strand of NZ_CP061378.1, from coordinate 7,334,176 downwards.
GTTCAAGCCCGCCGAATAGAACGCGTCGATCAGGAGGCCGCGCTTGCCGCCGGACAGCGACACCGCGGCGAGGCGATTGCCCTTCGGCGGATCGGCATGGACGAAGCACTCCGTGGTCTCGATCAGCTCGTCGAGCCCGCGCACGCGGATCACGCCCTCGCGGGTCGAGATCGCGTCAAAGGTCTCGATCGATCCGGCGAGTGCGCCGGTATGTGCCATCGCCGCCGCGCGGCCGCCTTCGGAGGCGCCGAGCTTCAACGCGATCACCGGCTTGCCGGCGGCGCGCGCGGCCTTGCAGGCATCGCGAAACACCTTTGTGTTCCTGACGCCTTCGAGATAGACCACGATGACGCGGATGCTCGGATCGGCGACGAAATAGCTCATCAGGTCCGGCGTCTCGAGCCCGGACTCGTTGCCGGTCGTGACCATGTAGCCGACGCCGACGCCGCGATCTTCCAGCGCCTGGCGGATCGCCATCACGATCGCGCCGGATTGGCCGGCGATCGCCACCGCGCCCTGCTCCATGGTGACGATGCGGTCGTCGATATTGGTGAACAGGTGTTCACCGGCGCTGAGGTTGCCGAGGCAGTTCGGGCCGGTGACGGCAAGCCCGGTCTCCTTGATGGCCCGCTTCAGTTCGACCGCGAGCCGCTGGCTTTCCTCGTCCTGCAATTCGCTGAAGCCCGAGGTGACGATGGTCGCCGAGCGCGCGCCGGCCGCCGCCGCATCGCGGATCACCTGCACCGCGAAACGCGCCGGCACCAGCACCAGCACATGGTCGGGCTTTTCGGGAAGGCTGGTGAAATCCTTGTAGCAGGTGACGCCCCAGATCGTTTCGCGCTTGGCGTTGATCGGAAACAATCCGCCGGCATATTGGTATTTGATCAGGTTGTTCCAGATTCGCTCGGCGTAATTGCCGGGCTTGTCGGTGGCACCGACCAGCACGATGTTGCGCGGGTGCAGCATCGCATGAATGCTCTTGACGATGTCGCTGGCGTCAGCGGGCGGCGTCCATTTGCGGGACGCATGAGACGCGGTGCTTGCGAGAGCTTCCATGGAGCCTGCCCTTGTCCTTCTTTATTTCCTCTCCTTTTATGGCCGATGAAAGCGGGTGGCAACTCACGCGCGCGCAAATCAGGGCATCAGGCCCAATATCCCGGCATACGCAAAATTCATGCGCATCAGGAACCTGATTCGCGCAAGCGCGATTCCGGGTCGATCAGGGTCGCGTGCAACAGATAGCGCTCCGGACCCGACGTCAGCGCGTCGAATGGCCAGCAGGTCGACAGCACCAGCTCATACCCGTCCGTGAGAGGATCGATGCCGGACTGATCGAAACGAACGACCGCACTGCGATCGGCGCGATAGCGAAATGTCCTGCCGTCGCTTCTGGTGACGTCGATCTCGTCGCCGATCCTGACGTCCTTGAGAAAGCGAAAATGGGTGTCGCGATGCGCGGAATAGACCGCGACGCCGCGCTCGCCGGCATCGGCCGTGTTCTCGACATGGCCGGGGCCGAAGGCCAGCGCCTGGCCGCTGCTGCCGGCGAGCGCGATGGCCGAGGCCTGAATGCGTTTCACCTCGATTTTCGCCACCGGCCAGGTATCGGCCCAGCTCCACGGCTTCACCGGATGGCCGGCGGCGATGGTCTCGGTGAAGGCGCGTTCCAGCAGCACCTGTGCGAGCAGCGCCTTCGCGTGGATGTAGGCGCCCTGGCCGAACAGGACCATGCCGATGAAGGCGAAGGCGAGGGGTGGGATGAACCGGGGCATCGTCTTTCCTTCGTCGTCGCTTCGCTCGCAATGACGGTAGGGGAAGAGCGGCGCGCGCGACCCTTGGGGGACGGGTGGAAGGCCGCGCGCGCTCTTGAAAGAGGAGGTTGGGGGGCGCCTCCTCCTTTCATCCGACGTCAACGGGGGGACGACGTCTGACGTCGGTTGAACACCATCAGGAGAAGGCTGACCGTGAGCAGGATCACACCCGCGATCATCTTCAGTTCGGCATCGGTCGCGGTCTTCGGCAGCTGCACCGTGCCAGGCGTGACGACCGGCACTGCGCGCTTCAGCGCGGCGACCTGCACCTTGCCGTCGCCGGCCTCAGCGCGGCGCTCGGTCGGTGTGACCGGCTGGCGCGGATGCTCGCCGAACACCTTTGCAAAGTCCCAGCCGGCGGGCAGGTTGAGCGGCAGCTCGGCGAGCGTCAGCGGTTCGCCATCGGGACGGCTCGGCGTCTTGTCGACCGCAACCAAGCTGGTCAGCCGCGTCACGAGCTGATGCTCCAGCGCCAGTGCGAGGATCGTCTTGTCGGCGTCCTCCGGACTCTCCTGGCGTGTGGTCCGCGCGACCTCGGCATCTGCGATCTTGCGGCGTGCCCACAGCTTCGACAGGCCCTTGCCTTCGGCGGCATTCGCCAGCGGCAAGGTCACGCTCCACGGCCGGTCGCCGATGCGGCCCTTGATCTCGACCGAGCCGGCAAGCTTGTCGAGCTTGGCCGCGAGCACCAGCGGCTCGTCACGATAGACATCGGGCAGCGCCGCCGGCGTCAGATCGGCGTTGGCCTCGGAGAATTTTGCCGAGAGGTTCGTCACCGCGGGATTCTCCAGCCTGGCGAACAGGCCACGCATCCGCTCGTCGACCTCTTCGACCGAACCGATATGGGTGAAGGTGCCGCGGCCGAGCTCGGCAGCGCGCGTCATCAGATAGGTGTTCGGCGCCGAGCCGATGCCGACCATGAAGATGCGGGAGCGGCCGCGCAGCGCATTGATGGTCTCGAACAATTGCTGTTCGTTACCGATCGCACCGTCGGTCAGGAACACGACCTGGCGAACGCGATCGGCATCGTCGCGGTTGGTGTCGGACAGTGCGGCGCGCATCGCCGGGATCATCTCGGTGCCGCCGCGTGCCTGCAGCGCGCTGACGAACGACGTCGCGGTGCCGATATTGCCGCTGTTGGCGGCCACGGGCGTCGGGAACAGCACGTCCATGGTGTCGTCGAAGCGGATCACGTTGAAGCGGTCGGTCGGCTGCAACCGGCCGAGCGCGTACAACAGGCTGGCCTTGGCCTGGATGATCGAGGTGCCGCCCATCGAACCGGAATTGTCGATCACGAAGATCACCTCGCGCGGCAGCGGCTTCTCGCGCGCCTGCTCGACGGCGGGCGGGGTGACGAAGGCGAGCAGATAGTCGGAATTGCCGACATGCTCGCGGAACAGCCCGACCGACGGCGCCTTCTCGGCGGCCGGCTTCCAGGTCAGCTCGAAGTCGCGGTCGGCCGGCACCGGCCCTTCTGCGAGCTTGATCACGCGCGTCGTGCTGTCGGGGCTCTCGATCTTGACCTGATGGAAATGGCTCTTCACCTCGCCGAGCGGGAAGCCGGCGTTCAGGTGCACGGTGATGTCAGTCGGATTGATCGGCGCATTCCCTGCCGGGTTGAGCACCGGCGGCGTGATGCGATCGCGATCCGGCACCGGATCGGTCGAGGTTGCGCCCCAGCCGCTGCCGTCGGCGCGGAGGTCGACGCTCTGCACCAGGGGCTTCGGATTGTAGCGCGGGGCGACCACCATCGGCAGGCGCAGCGAGAACTCGTTGCCGTTCTGCTGCACCGGCTCCTGGTATTCGATCTGCACCAGCACGGTCTCGCCGGGGCCGATATTGGCGACCGAGTTGGTGAAAATGTTCGGCCGCTCCTGCTCGGTGAGTGCAGCCTTCTGACCGTTCTGTTTGGCCTGCTCGTAGATCGCGCGGGCCTGCTGCCGCTCCTTGATGTCGCCGACCACGATGCGGTCGCCGACCACCATCTTCAGCGTGTCGACCGCGCCGCCCGCCGGCAGCGGGTAGACATAGGTCGCTTCGACCCAGTCGTTGGTCGGGTTGCGGAAGATCTGGGTGACGCGGGCGCGGACGGTCGGCCCCGACACCGTGAGGTCGACATCGATGCCGAGCCTGAGCGCGTCGGCATAGCCGTCATCGGTCTTGACCAGCAGCGAGCCGGAGCGTGCCTCGCTCGGCCGCGTCACCGCATGCTGCGGCTGCTCGGCCGACCACGCGGAATCGAAACTCACAAACAGCGCCGCAAAGCCGATCACCAGCGCGGCCACGCCTTCCACCAGGAAGAACAGCAGGATACGCATCCGACGCGACAGGCGGATCTGCGGGCTGCTCTCACATGCATCGTAAATCGTCATTTCTTCACTCCCGAAGCGAGGTTTTCGCTGCCTTGCAATCATGGAGAACGACCGCTTTGGCGCGAGCGGATTGATCGGCAATGATCGGCCGCCGCCCGGCGCGGTCCGCCCGCGCGGAAGGCGGGTTTGTGCGGTTTTGTGCTGGATTGTGCGGTCTGCTAGACTGGCCAAATTGCAGGGGAATCGCGCAAGGAATGACGATGCCGACGCCGGACACGCAGCTTTCCGCCGAGCAGAGCCGGCAGGTGGCGGAGACCATCCGCGAGGAGATCGCGCGCCGCCGGATCTCGCGGCAGGCGCTGGCCGAGCAGGCGAAGCTCAGCCTGTCGACACTGGAAAAGGTGCTTGGCGGCCGCCGTCCGTTCACCTTGGCGACCACGGTACGGCTGGAGCAGGCGCTCGGCGTTCCCCTGCGCAAGCTGCCGGAGGCGATCCCGATCGCCACGCCCGCCAATGGCGAGATCGCGCCCGACAGTCTCGGCTCCTATTCCCGCCGCGCGGTGGCGCGGATCGAAGGCACCTACATCACGGTGCGGCCGTCATTCGGCGACAAGGATTCGATCTATGCCTATCGCACCGTGATCGCATGGGATGACGCAACGTCAGCGCTCGGATTCCGCGAGGGCGAGCGGCAGGATGCCGACTACACGCAGTTCGGCGAGGTCGCGGTGCCGAACGAATCCGGCTTCGTCTATCTCGTGACCAACAGGCATGGCCAGCACCGCGTGATCACGGTGTCGCGCCCGCGCAATTCCGGCGAGATGTACGGCATCATCACGACGCTGCTCGCCGGGCGGGGCGCGGTGCTGACGCCGATCGCGGCGCCGATCGCGTTCCTGCCGGAGAAGAACGTGCCCAATCCGAGCCTCGGACGGGTCTCGCCCGACGATGCGAACCACAAGCTCTACCGCGAGCATCTGCGCCGCACGGTCGACGAGCCATTTGCGATCCTGCTGCCTGGATAATTACGCGGCTCGGCTTGGTTGCGCCGGCGCGGCGATGCCGGCGATCAGCACTGCAAGAATGCCGGTGAGGAAAATGCCGTCGAACGTGCCTGCGCCGCCGATCGAGGCGATCGGCGCGCCGAGGCTGCCGATCTTGTCGAGGTTGAGCAGATCGGCGCCGAGCAGCGTCCCCATCGAACCGCCGATATAGGCCAGAGGTGCTGCGTATGCGCGCGACAGCAGCAGCGCCAGGATCGCGGTGATGATCACGGGCACGAACACCGGAACGGCAATGCCCATGCCCCGCACCGGCGTCGCGCTGGCATGCACGATGGCCGCGATCACGATCGTGGCGATCGCGGCCCTGAGCCACAGCTGGTAGCGCAGCATGAGATAGGCGGACATCATGGCGGGTATCACCGCGCCACCGACATTGACGGCGAGGATCGTGCTCGGCGACTGCACGAACGGCACGACATAGCGCATGCCGAAGAAGTCGATGATCTGCCCGGATTGCACCGGTGGTCCCGGCAGCACCGTGAGCGGAATGTTGAAATAGCTGCCGATCAGCGAGCCGAACAGCAGCAGCAATGCAGCCCCGGGACCGATGCCGAGCCGCATATAGGCGTAGCGCAGGATGCGAAGCTGGATCAGGATCACCAGCGCCACGGCCGCCAGCACCAGGATCGAGAAGAATCCCGGCGTCATCGGCAGGTAATGAACGTGGGAATGCATCGAACTCGCGATCCGGTTCTGGCTCGGTCTGCCGTTACACGTGGGAGTTTGCGGCCGGGATCACAAGGATGTGGCCTCACATCCTCTCATGGCGACGGTGATGGATATTGGCGCACGCCTCTCCGCGCACGTCGTCCTGGCGAAAGCCAGGACGCATAACCACCGAACTGAAGTGTGAGCGGGTCGTGGCCCCAGCGTCGCGCAACGGCAAGCGGCTGGGGTAATGGGTCCTGGCTTTCGCCAGGACGACGCTGAAGGCGCCGTCTGTGAGCCATGTATTCACATTCTCTCCGGATGAAGGAGGAGTGAAGCCACAAACAACGAAGCCGCCCGGAGGGACGGCCTCGTGACGCTGTGGATTTTGACTGCGGGCTAGGCAAGAGTCGTAGGGTGGGCAAAGGAGCGCAGCGACGTGCCCTCCATCCACGCCGTGCACGTGATGGTGGGCACGCTTCGCTTTGCCCACCCTACGCATCCTTGCGAAGAGCCTGCCAAACAACGAAGCCGCCCGGAGGGGCGGCTTCGTGACACTGGGAATGTTGGTCGCGGCCTTAGCCGCCGACTTCCGCGCTGAGGATATCGCCGAACCGCTCCCACTGGCCGCTCTTGAACCGCCACATCTGGAGCTGCTCGATCGGAGCGAAATCGGTCGGACCGGTGTTGATCTTGATGCCGGGAAGCAGCGTGTCGGGTGCGAAGTCCTTCAGGCTGGCGGCCTGCTTCATCACGTTCTCGCGGGTGAGGTTGTCGCCGCACTGCTTGAGCACCTGCACCATGGTCTGCGCCGCGGCGTAGCCATAGACCAGGTTGGCGTCGGAGATATTGGCGCCCGGCATGTATTTGTCGATGAAGGCCATGAACTTCTTCATGCCTTCGTCATTCTTCCACTGCTGGTCGGAGGCGTCCTTGAGATATCCGGCCGACAGCACGCCTTCGCTGGCGTCGAGGCCGGCCGGCTTCATCACCGCGCCGATCGAGAGCGAGACGTCGGTCATCACCTGCATCGGATTCCAGCCGAGTTCGTGGATCTTCTTGATCGCCTGCGCCGCGAATTTCGGCGTCGAAATGTTGACGAACACGTCGGCGCCGGTGTCCTTCAGCTTGACGATGTGGGAATCGATCGACGGTTCGGTGGTCTCGTAGCTCTCTTCCGCGACGATCTTGGCGGACGATTTGTCGAGTACCTCTTTCAGTCCGACCAGGTAGTCCTTGCCGAAATCGTCATTGGCATAGAAGATCGCGACCTTGGCGTCGGGCTTGGCCTTGAGGATGTACTTGCCAAAGATCCGCGCCTCGACGCGGTAGCTCGGCTGGAAGCCCATGGTCCACGGGAATTCCTTCGGGTCGTTCCACTTGCTGGCGCCGGTGGCGAGGAACAGCTGCGGCACCTTCTTGGCGTTCTGATACTTCTGCACCGCGGTCTGGGTCGGCGTGCCCAGCGCGTTGAACACCAGGAACACCTCGTCGCTTTCGATCAGCTTGCGGATCTGCTCCACGGTCTTCGGCGGCGAGTAGCCGTCGTCATAGGAAATCCAGTTGATCTTGCGGCCGTTGATGCCGCCCTGCTCGTTGATCATCTTGAAATAGGCTTCCTCGGTCTTGCCGATGACGCCATAGGCGGAGGCGGGGCCGCTATAGGCCTCGACATTGCCGATCTTGATCTCGGTGTCGGAGGCGCCGGTGTCGTATTTCTTTTGCGCAAAGGCGGCCTGGGTGGAGAGCAGGCAGAGCGTCGTGGCGGCGGCCAGCAGCGACAATTTTGTGGTTTTCATAAAGGCAATTTCCTCGATTGATTCTGGTTGGGGATCAGCAACACCCCCGTCGCCGGTCCCGGCGGCTGGCGACGGAGCACTCCATGTCGCGGCAGGATCCGTAAAACGATCACGCCGCGGTATCGGTCGGCTTCGGCTGGCTGAACCGCTGCCGGAGCGTCGGCTTATGAATTTTGCCTGTCGCATTGCGCGGCAGGGCCTCGACAAATTCGATCAAACGCGGGCATTTGAACCGGGCCAGATTGGCCTGGCAATGGGCATTGATCTCGGCCGCGGTTAGCGAATGGTCGGGCTTGACGGCGATGATGGCCATGCCGATCTCGCCCCATTGCGTGTCGGGGATGCCGATCACGGCGGCTTCGGCCACGGCCGTCAATTGGTGCAGCACGCTCTCGACCTCGGCGGGATAGACGTTCTCGCCGCCGGAGATGTACATGTCCTTCCAGCGATCGACGATGTAGTAGAAGCCGTCCTCGTCGATCCGCGTGGCATCGCCGGTGTGCAGCCAGCCGTCGGTGAAGGAGGCGGCGTTGGCATCCGGCCTGTTCCAGTAGCCCGGCGTGATGTTCGGTCCCTTGACCCAGAGTTCGCCGAGCTCGCCGACCGCGGCATCGCTGCCGTCGGGCCGCACGATCCGCACCTCTGTGTGCAGCACCGGCTTGCCGGACGAGCCGGCCTTGCGCGCGGCGTCGTCGCGATCGAGCACCATCACCGCGGGCGATGTCTCGGTCATGCCATAGCCCTGCTGCAACGCCACGCCGCGCGCTTCCCAGGTCTTGAGCAGCGGCACCGGCATCGGCGCGCCGCCGACCCCGCCGATGATCAGGCGGCTGAAATCGGCACTCGCGAACGCCGGATGCTGCGCCATGAACTGGTAGATCGAGGGCACACCGAAGAACACGTTGATGCCCTGCGCGGGATCGCTGATCAGCCGCATCGCCTCGCCCGGATCGAAGGCGCGCATGATCAGCGCGGTGCCGCCGGCATGCAGCACCGGGTTGGTGTAGCAATTCAGCCCGCCGGTGTGGAACAGCGGCAGCACCGTCAGCAGCACCGACGACGGCGAGATATAGGCGGGACCGCCGAGATTGACGCAATTCCAGAACGTCATGCCATGGGTGATGATCGCGCCCTTCGGCTGGCCGGTCGTCCCCGAGGTGTACATGATGGTCGAGATGTCATCGAGCATCACCTCCTCGAACCGCGCCAGCGGCGTCGCCGCGGCGATGCCGGCCTCATAGGAGCCGCCGGGGCCGAGCCTGACCGAGGACGTCACATTGCAGAGCTTTGCCACTGCCAGCGCCGTCTCGGCGAGATCATCGTCATGGATCATCACCCTGGGCGAGGCGTCGCCCGTGATGTAGTGCAGCTCGGGAACGGTGAGGCGGGTGTTGAGCGGCAGGAACACCGCGCCGATCCGGAAGCAGGCGAACTGTATTTCCAGCGTATCCGTCGTGTTCAGCGCCAGCACCGCGACACGGTCGCTGCCGCCGACCTTGAGCTGGTCGCGCAGGTAGGTCGCCAGCTTCGACACGCGGGCGTCGAGCTCCGCGTAAGTGAAGCGGCGTCCGCTCGCGAGATCGACGAGCGCGACCTTGTCCGGCGTGCGCCGGCGATGATGCGCGATCCAGTCGTAGTAACGAACCGGCAAATGTCCCTCCTCGAGGAGCGGAAGTCTTGCGCCGCCTGCTCCTGGCTGGATTGATACCACGGTTCGGGAATGGAGAGCGACGGCCGGATGCAGTCTTGCGTTTAGTGGCTGGCCGATCGTGCCCGCTTCAAAGGCAGCCACTCGACGCAAGTGAACTGGTAGAAATACGGACATCGTTCGACGCGAGAATCATGGGAGCAAGCCGGATGGCGAACCCGTTCTACAGCAGCGAGCATGAGGCCTTTCGCGAGGTGATGCGCCGCTTTGTCGCCAAGGAGATCGAGCCCTACGCCCATCAATGGGACGAGGCCGGCGAGTTTCCGCGCGAGCTCTATGCGAAGGCTTCCGAGATCGGGCTGCTCGGCCTCGGCTTCCCGGAAGAGTATGGCGGGATCGCCGCCGACCAGTTCATGAAGATCGTGGCCTCGCAGGAGCTGGCGCGCGCAGGCTGCGGCGGCGTCAGCGCCAGCCTGATGAGCCACACCATCGGCTCGCCGCCGATCGCGCGCGCGGCGCGGCCGGAGGTCAAGGCGCGGGTGCTGCCGGAGGTGCTTGCGGGCCGAAAAATCTCCGCGCTTGCGATCACCGAGCCGGGCGGTGGCTCCGATGTCGCTAATCTGCGCACCAAGGCGCGGCGCGACGGCGATCATTACGTCGTCAGCGGCGAGAAGACTTTCATCACGTCCGGCGTGCGCGCCGACTACCTGACGGTCGCGGTGCGCACCGGCGGCGAGGGCGCGTCGGGCGTCAGCCTGCTGCTGATCGAGGGCGATACGCCGGGCCTGTCCCGCACCAAGCTGAAGAAGATGGGCTGGTGGGCGTCAGACACCGCGACCCTGCATTTCGACGAATGCCGCGTGCCCGCCGAGAACCTGATCGGCGAGGAGGGGCAGGGCTTCAAGATCATCATGCAGAATTTCAACAGCGAGCGGATGGGCATGGCGGCGAGCTGCACCGCCTATGCCCGCGTCTGCCTCGACGAGGCAATCGGCTATGCCAAGGAGCGCAAGACCTTCGGCAAGCCGATCGCGCAGCATCAGGTCATCAGGCACAAGATCGTCGACATGGCGCAGAAGGTCGCGGCGTCGCAGGCGATGCTGGAAATGCTGGCGTGGCGGCTCGGTCAGGGCGAAAGCCCGGTCGCCGAGATCTGCATGATGAAGAACCAGGCCACCCAGACCATGGCGCATTGCGCCTCCGAGGCGGTGCAGATCTTCGGCGGCGCCGGCTTCATGCGCGGCATCAAGGTCGAGCGCATCTACCGCGAGGTCAAGGTCAACGCCATCGGCGGCGGCACCGAGGAGATCATGAAAGACCTCGCGTCGCGGCAGATGGGGCTGTGACCGATATCGTGATTCCGGGCGCGCGCTGGCGCAAGCCCCGGAATGACGACGGAGAGACCGTCTCAGGACTTCAGCGCCGCGATCAGCTGGCTGCGCTTGCTGATGCCGAGCCGTTGATAGATGCCGCGGAAATGATTGCCGACGGTGTTCTCCGAAATGCCGAGGCGGCTGGCGATGGTCTTGTCCGGCAGGCCCAGTAGCGCGAGATCGACCAGCTGTCGCTGCCGATCGGTCAGCTTCGACAGGTCGACCGATGACGCCGCCACCTGCTCGGTGGCGAGGAACAGCGCATGCAGCACCGGCGCGATCAGGTTCAGCGCGGCCCGCGTGCGCACGGGATCGTCGGCCGCAACGCCGGCGAAGCTGACATAGGTGCCGGTGTTGGCGAAGGGATCGACCACGCCATGCGCCGCGATGATACCGAGCGAGAACTGCTTGATCTCGTCGAGCTCGCGCTTGGTCGCGAAAGGCGGCGGCGAGGCCGGGTCGAGGATGAAGGCCGCACGGTTCTGCACCCACCAGGCGAAGACGCCGCGTGAGGAGATATCGAACGCCCGGTCGAGGGTGGCAATGAACTCCGCGTGGTGGCCCGATGTCACCAGATTGCGCATCCGGATGCGCCCGCCGGAGAGCTTTCCATAGCTGCCGAGGAAGCGTTCGAACGGGAAGAAGATTCGCAGCGGCCCTTCGACCCAGGCAAGGATCTGGTGCTCGGTGATCGCGCCCGCCGGGACCGCGCTGAGCGCGTTGATCCAGGCCTTCAGGTCCAGCCCGGGCGGATCGGCCGCAGCGCCGGTCGCCGCGGTTTGTTGGTGGAGGGCGCCCCCAGCGCCTCGCGATTGCCGCCCCGATTTCCCCACCATTTCAGTCCTACCAGATGCGGATTCATCCTAGGATGAATCGCATGACCTCGCCAGCGAGGCGGGGGCCGATGCCGGACAGCCACTCAGCGCAAGTTTGCAGGGGCCGTCTTCGGCATCGTCCTGCCGCTTCGCGCCGGCGATGCAAGAGGGAAACGCCTGATGATCACGCTCTATCATTGCGACGCCGCGCGCTCATTCCGTCCGCTGTGGATGCTGGAGGAGCTTGGGCTCGCCTATGAGCTGAAGATGCTGCCGTTCCCGCCGCGGGTGTTCGCCAAGGAGTATCTCGGCCTCAATCCGCTCGGCACAATTCCCTTCATGATCGATGGCGAGACGAAGATGACGGAATCGTCCGGCATCTGCCATTACCTCGGCACCAAATATGGCCCGACGCCGCTGATCGTCGGGGTCGACGAGCCCGCCTATGGCGCCTTCCTGAACTGGATGTATTTTTCCGACGCCACGCTGACCTTTCCGCAGACGCTGGTGCTCCGCTACAGCCAGCTCGAGCCGGAGGAGCGGCGCAATCAGCAGGTCGCTGGCGACTACGCAAAGTGGTTCCTCGGCCGCCTGCGTGCCGTCGAGGCCGCGGCCGAGAAATCCGAATTCCTCTGCGCGGAACGTTTTACCGCCGCCGACATCGCCAATGGCTACGCGCTCCGGCTCGCCGGCAATATCGGCCTCGCCAAGGACTTTGGGCCGAATGTCGCGGCCTATTGGGCCCGGCTGCAGCAGCGCGAGGGGTTTCGGCGCGCGGTGGCGGCCGAGCAAAAAGCCGGGGTGGAACAGAACGTTGCACCGCGGGCGCGGCCGTAATTGCGGCCGTGGCGATCTGTCCTGGAATTGAGCCAGCCTGTCGGTGACAGCCCTCGAATTTGCGCTATGGTAGCTCGGTCGCAGCAGCCAAAGAGCCGCGCGAGGAGGAACCAGCATGGATGCCATCGTGGACGCGAAGGGCCTGGAGTCCGTCAAAGAATCCGGCCACCGCATGCTGATCACGCCGGAGCGCGTGTTCTATGCCGGATTGCTCGGTCGCCCGCGGGAGCGCTGCCCGGGCGCCTTCCATGTCTATGTCGCGATCCGCGACGCCTTGCATCTCCTGACCAGCGACGGTCAGGACGCGCATGGCGAGATCGCCGTCACGATGCCTAACCTGCGCCACACCATCACCAGCGAATACCGTGCGGCGATCTGCGTCGCGATCGAACCGGAGAGCGTGCCCGACGGCACGCTGGAGGCGGTCGCCCGCCAACTGCAAGGCCCTGACGCGCATCGGTTCGCCAACCGCATCCGCGCCGCCTATGCGAGCTTGGCCGAGATGCAACATCGCGAGGTGATCTCCAACGCCGAGTTCGACACGATGTGTTTCGGCGACGCGCTGCCGCAGCGCGTGCTGGATCCCCGCGTGCTGCGCGCGATCGCGCGGATCGGCCGGTTCTCCGGCGAGCCGGTGACGGCGGCGGGCTGCGCGGCCGAGGCCGGATTGTCGGCGTCACGCTTCCTGCATCTGTTCAAGGAGCAGACCGGCATCTCGTTCCGCTCCTTCCGCGCCTGGAAGCGCGCCCGGTATCTGCTGCACTTCGCCAACCAGGACATCAACCTCGCGCATCTCGCGCAGGACATCGGCTATCCCGATAGCACCCATTTCAGTCACTCGATCCGCCGCTTCTACGGCCTGAAGCCGCGCGCGATCTTTTCCGGCTCGCGCGATCTCGCGATCTATCGGGCAGGGCAGGTGGTGAACGAGCGGGCGCTCTAGACATCACCGTCGTCCCGGCGAAGGCCGGGACCCATAACCACCGTCGCCGGTTGCTTCGGCCGGTGTCTGTCATCCCGGTCTATCGAGAGATCACGCGGTATGGGTCCCGGCCTTGGCCGGGACGACGTGGAGAGTTAGAGCCTCGGCTCGCGCACTGCTCTAGCCAGTCAACGCAAGATGACGCTGAGACAAATTTCCCATCATGGGAAATCAGCAGCGCGCACGCGCCGCGATCAGGACCAGCGAAACAATGAGCGACAAGGCCGTCATCACCTGCGCGCTGAACGGCGTGCTCACCGATCCCAAACAGCACAACGTCCCGGTGACGCCGGAGCAGATGGCGCGCGAGGCCAGGGCCGCGTTCGACGCGGGCGCCAGCATCATGCACATCCATCTGCGTCAGCAGGAGCCGAACAAGGGCCATTTGCCGTCATGGGAGGTCAGCGTCAGCAAGGAGATTCAGCAGGCGATCCGCGAGGCCTGCCCCGGCGTCATCATCAACCACACCACCGGCACCTCGGGTCCGAACTACCAGGGCGCGCTCGACTGCGTGCGCGAGACCAGGCCGGAGATCGCCGCCTGCAACGCCGGCTCGCTGAACTATCTCAAGGTCAAGTCCGACAACAGCTGGGCCTGGCCGCCGATGATGTTCGATAACGCGGTCGAGAAGGTGCAGGACTATCTCGACGTGATGAAGGTATCAGGCACCATCCCCGAATTCGAGTGCTTCGATGTCGGCATCGTGCGCTGTGTCGGCATGTACCGGCAGACCGGCATGTATGCCGGTCCGCTGGAATATAACTTCGTGATGGGCGTCGCCTCGGGCATGCCGGCCGATCCGGAGCTGTTGCCGATCCTGCTGAAGCTGAAAGCGCCGGACGCGCATTGGCAGGTCACCGCCATCGGCCGTGCCGAGATCTGGCCGCTGCATCAGCGCGCCGCTGATCTCGGCGGCCATTTGCGCAGCGGGCTGGAAGACACGTTCTATCTCGGCGACGGCACCAAGGTGACGTCGAACGGACAGATCGTCGAAGCGCTCGCTGCCTGCGCGCGGCGCGCTGGCCGCGAGATCGCGAGCCCGGCCGAGGCGCGCGAGATTTTTGGAGTCAGACATTGATCGTCATTCCGGGATGCGCCGCAGGCTCAGCCCTTTGGGCTGCCCCGGAATGACGAAGGGGGTGAGTTGATGCCCATCATTGAAAACACCGTCTCCACCGGCAGCGCCACCTTCCAGGCCAACCGTGACGGCATGCTGGCGCTGATCGCCCGGATGCGGGCACTGGAAGATCGCACGCGCGCAGCTTCGGCGGGAGCAAAAGACCGCTTCCACAGCCGCGGCCAACTTTTGCCGCGCGAGCGCGTCGCGCTGGTGCTTGATCCCGGCTCGCCGTTCCTCGAACTGTCGACACTCGCCGGCTACATGTTCGACGTCGCCGACGCCGACAAGAGCGTGCCAGGCGGTGGTCTGATCGCCGGCATCGGCTTCGTCGCCGGCATCCGCTGCATGGTCAGCGCCAACGACGCCGGCATCGACGCCGGTGCGTTGCAGCCTTACGGCCTCGATAAGACGCTGCGGGTTCAGGAGCTCGCGCTGGAGAACAAGCTGCCCTATGTGCAGCTCGTCGAAAGCGCCGGCGCCAACCTGCTGCGCTACCGCGTCGAGGATTTTGTCCGCGGCGGCAACATCTTTCGCAATCTGGCGCGGCTCTCGGCAGCGGGGCTGCCCGTCGTTACCGTCACCCATGGCTCGTCGACCGCAGGCGGCGCCTACCAGACCGGCCTGTCCGACTACATCGTGATGGTGCGCGGCCGCACCCGCGCCTTCCTCGCCGGGCCGCCGCTGCTCAAAGCTGCCACCGGCGAGATCGCGACTGAAGAAGAACTCGGCGGTGCCGAGATGCACACCGCGATCTCTGGTCTTGGCGATTACCTCGCCGAGGACGACCGCGACGCGCTCCGCATCGCGCGCGACATCATGGCCAAGCTGCGCTGGGACCGGCCGAAGCGCGAGCCTGAGGCATTCAAGCCGCCGCGCTATGATGCGGAGGAATTGCTCGGCATCATGCCTGTCGATCATAAGCGTCCCGTCGACATGCGCCAGGCGATCGCACGCTTCGTCGACGATTCCGACTTCACCGAGTTCGGCGCCAATTATGGTCCGGCGACGGTCTGCGGTCACGCCCGCATCGAAGGTCATGCGATCGGAATCATTACCAACAATGGCCCGCTCGATGTGCCCGGCGCCAACAAGGCGACGCATTTCATTCAGGCCTGCTGCCAGTCGCGCACGCCGATCCTCTACATGAACAACACCACCGGCTACATGGTGGGCAAGGCCTATGAAGAGGCCGGCATGATCAAGCACGGCTCCAAGATGATCCAGGCGGTGACCTCGGCGACGGTGCCGCAGATCACGCTGTACTGCGGCGCCTCGTTCGGCGCCGGCAATTACGGCATGTGCGGCCGTGGCTTCCATCCGCGCTTCTGCTTCTCCTGGCCGAACGCCAAGACCGCTGTCATGGGCGGCGAGCAGGCTGCCGAGACCATGGCGATCGTCACCGAAGCCGCCGCTATCAGGCGCGGCAAGCCGGTCGAGCGGGAGAAGCTGGAGGCGATGAAGGCGCAGATAACAGGCGTGTTCGACAGCCAGATGGACGTGTTCTCGACCAGCGCGCGCGTGCTCGATGACGGCGTGATCGATCCGCGCGATACCCGGAGCGTGCTCGCGGAGGTGCTTGCGATCTGCCGCGAGGCCGAAGCACGCAACCCTCAGCGCATGCAGTTCTCGGTGGCGCGGCCATGAGCGGGCGAGAGGTGAAGCGGACGCCGTTCTTCAAGATATTGATCGCCAACCGCGGCGAGATCGCGTTGCGCATCATGCGCACCGCGCGCCGGCTCGGCTTCGGCGTGGTCGCGGTCTATTCCGATGCCGATCGCGACGCCCTGCATGTGCGCGAGGCCGACCAGGCGGTGCGGATCGGCGAAGCGTTGCCGGCGCGATCCTATCTGAACATCGAGGCGATCATCGCCGCGGCCAGGGCGAGCGGCGCCGGCGCGATACACCCCGGCTACGGCTTCCTCGCCGAGAACGCGGATTTCGCGCAAGCCTGTCGCGATGCGGGGCTCGTCTTCATCGGCCCGTCGCCTGAGGCGATCCGCTGGATGGGCAACAAGGCCGGCGCCAAGGACATCATGCAAAAGGCTGACATGCCCTGCGTGCCGGGCTACCAGGGTGACGATCAGAGCGACGGCGCCATGCTGTCGGCGGCCAAAGCCATCGGTTTCCCGGTGATGATCAAGGCCGTCGCCGGCGGCGGCGGGCGCGGCATGCGGCTCGTCACCGATGCCGCGGCATTTCCCGACGCATTGCGCAGCGCGCGCTCGGAGGCGAGGGGCGCGTTCGGCGATCCGACGGTCATCCTGGAGCGCGCGATCGTCGATCCCCGCCACATCGAGATCCAGGTGTTCGGCGACCGCCATGGCAACGCGATCCATCTCGGCGAGCGCGATTGCTCGGTGCAGCGCCGGCACCAGAAGCTGATCGAGGAAGCGCCGTCGCCGGCGGTGACGCCCGAGTTGCGGGCACGGATGGGCGCGGTCGCCGTGCAGGCGGTGAAGGCGATCGGCTATGAGGGCGCCGGCACGCTGGAATTCCTGCTCGATCGCGACGGCAAATTCTATTTCATGGAGATGAACACGCGGTTGCAGGTCGAGCATCCCGTCAGCGAGGCGATCACCGGGCTCGATCTGGTCGAGCTGCAGCTCCGAATTGCCAGCGGCGAACCACTCGACGTGAGGCAAGAGGACGTCATGTTCTCCGGCCATGTCATCGAGGTGCGGCTTTGCTCCGAGGACGCTGCGCACGACTTCATGCCGCAGTCGGGCACCATGGCCTTGTGGCAGATGCCGGAGAGCATCCGCGTCGAACACGCGCTGCAGTCGGGCTCAGATATTCCGCCGTTCTACGATTCCATGATCGCCAAGATCATCAGCCATGGCGCGACCCGGGACGAAGCGCGGGGTAAGCTGATCTGTGCGCTGGAGCAGGTCGCAGCCTTCGGCGTCACCACCAACCAGGGCTTCTTGATCGACTGCCTGCGTCATCCGGTCTTTGCCACGGGCGAGGCGACCACAGCCTTCATCGGCCAGAACCGCGAGGTGCTGCTGGCGCCGCGCCAGCATCGCGGCAGCGATCTCGCGCTCGCGGCGCTGCTGCTCTACGTCACCAATCCCCACGCGCCGCCATGGCAGCGCGGCCGGTCGCTCGCCGCGACGTTCTCGCTCGGCTTGCGGATCGATCTCGGTCACGGCGTCCAGGAGATCGAGATTTTCCGCGCGCGTGACGGCGGCTATGTCGCAACCTGCAACGGCGATCGCTTCAGTCTCGAGATCGACGAGCTCGGGCAGAACAGCATCCGTTTCCGCCGCGACGGGCTGATGGAGCAGGCCAGATTTCTGCGCGATGGCGATCGGCTCTATATCCTGCATCGCGGCGTCACGCTGGCGGTCCGCGATCTCACGTTGGCGCCACCGGAAAGCGCGGCAGCCGCCGGGGGTGACGGCAAGGTGCGCGCGGCCATGAATGGCCGCGTCGTTGCGGTGCTGGTCAAGGCCGGCGACACGGTCGCGGCTGGTCAGCCGGTGATGACGCTCGAGGCGATGAAGATGGAGCACGTCCACACCGCCGGCGTCGCCGGCACGGTGTCGGCGATCGACGTCGCCGAGGGCGAGCAGGTGACGACGGGAAAGATCGTGGTGGAGATTGAAGCGGCGGCATGAAAGTCGGCGCGGCGGCGTACTCCGCTGTCGTCCCGGCGAAGGCCGGGACCCATAACCAACGCTGTATGTTGTTGGAACAAGCTGTTGCCTCAGCTCAGCAAATCAACGGGCATTCGGGGTAATGGGTCCCGGCCTTCGCCGGGACGACACCGATTATGAGACCCCACGCCCCGTCCCGTCATTCAGCCAGCACGCCACCTGATGTCCCGTGCCTGTCTCCTTCAGCGCCGGCCGTTCCGTCTTGCAGCGATCGATCGCGTAGCGGCAGCGGGTGTGGAAGGCGCAGCCGGGCGGCGGGTTGATCGGGCTCGGCACATCGCCGTCGATCATCGGCGCCAGCCGCTTGGCCTTGGGGTCGGCGATCGGCACCGAGGCGAGCAGCGCCTGGGTGTAGGGATGGCGTGGGTTGGCGAACAGCGCGTGCTTGTCCGCGATCTCGACGATGCGGCCGAGATACATCACCGCGACGCGATGGCTGATATGGGCGACGACGGCGAGATCGTGGGCGATAAAGAGGTAGGAGAAATTCTGCTTGCGTTGCAGGTCGATCAGCAGATTGATCACCTGCGCCTGGATCGAGACGTCGAGCGCGGAGACCGGCTCGTCGCAGACGATCAGCCGCGGTCCGAGCGAGAGCGCGCGCGCGATGCAGATGCGCTGGCGCTGGCCGCCGGAGAACTGATGCGGAAAATTCTTCATCTGGTCGGCGCGCAGGCCAACCTGCTGGAACAGCTCCGCGACGCGCTCCTGCTTCTTCGCGCCGTTCGCAAGTCCATGCACGACCAGGGGCTCGCCGACGATATCGCCGGCCGTCATGCGCGGATTGAGCGAGGCGAACGGATCCTGGAACACGATCTGCATCGAGCGGCGGTACGGACGCAGCGCGGTCTTGCTGAGCGGCGCGATGTCCTCGCCGTCGAGCTTGATGGCGCCGCTGGTCGGCTCGACCAGCCGCAGCACGGTGCGCGCGACCGTCGATTTGCCGCAACCGGATTCGCCGACCAGGCCCAGCGTTTCGCCGGCGCCGAGCGCGAAGCTGACGCCGTCGACCGCGTGCACGGTGCCGACCTGCCGGCGCAGCACGCCGCCGCGCACCGCATAGTGCTTGACGAGATCGGTCACTTCGAGGAGCGGACGCGGCTCGGTCATGACGCCTCCGCCAACTCGCCGGCGCGCCAGCACGCCGCCCAATGATTGCTCTTGATCTCTGCGAGCGGCGGATATTCCTGCCGGCAGCGGTCGACCGCGAGCTTGCAGCGCGGCGCAAACGCACAGCCGGGCGGCAGCCTGGTCAATGACGGCACCATGCCGGGGATTTCGACCAGCCGCTCGGCCTGCTTTGCGTCGGGCGAGGGCACGGCGGGGATCGAGGCCATCAATCCGCGCGTGTAGGGATGCAGCGGCGTCTCGAACAGATCATCGACGCTGGCTTCCTCGACCTTCTTGCCGGCATACATCACGATCACGCGCTGCGCGGTCTGCGCGACCACGCCGAGGTCATGGGTGATCAGGATCAGGCCGGTGCCGAGCCGCTGCTGCAGATCGACGATCAGCGCCAGGATCTGCGCCTGGATCGTGACATCGAGTGCGGTGGTCGGTTCGTCCGCGATCAGCAGCGCCGGCCGGCACGCCAGCGCCATCGCGATCATCGCGCGCTGGCGCATGCCGCCGGAGAGCTGGTGCGGATACTCCTTGGCCCGCCGCTCCGGCTCGGGGATGCGCACCAGCCGCAGCGTGTCGACGGCCTGCTTCCAGGCGTCCTTGCTGGAGACGTTCTGATGCAGCCGCACCGCCTCGATGATCTGGTCGCCGATCCGCATCACCGGGTTGAGCGAGGTCATTGGCTCCTGGAAGATCATCGAGATGCGATTGCCCCGGATGCCGCGCATTGCGGCATCGTCGAGCGTCAGCAGGTCGGTGCCCTCCAGCATCACCTGGCCGCCGACGATGCGGCCGGGCGGATCGGGCACCAGGCGCATCACCGAGAGCGCGCTGACGCTCTTGCCGCAGCCGGATTCGCCGACGATCGCCAGCGTCTCGCCGCGGCGGACCGAGAACGAGACATCGTCGACCGCGCGGAACAGGCCCGAATTGGTGAAGAACACCGTCTGCAGGTTCTTCACCTCGAGAACCATCTCCTCCGCGCGCATCTCAGCCATCAGCCGCGCTGCCTCGGATCGAGGATGTCGCGCAAGGCGTCGCCGAACAGGTTGGTGCCGAACACCGCGAGGCTGATCGCGATGCCCGGGAAGATCACGAGCCAGGGCGCGACGCGGACATATTCGGCGGCGGATTCCGACAGCATGCGGCCCCAGGACGGATAGGGCTCGGGAATGCCGAGGCCGAGGAACGACAGCGATGCTTCGGTCAGGATGGTCGAGCCGAGCTGCGCGGTGGCGAGCACGATCAGCGGCGCGATCGTGTTGGGCAGCACGTGACGCAGCGCGATCCGCGTCTCGCTCATGCCGATCGATTTGGCGGCCTCGACGAACGGTTGCTCACGCAGCGCCAGCGTGTTGGCGCGGATCACGCGGGCGACCGTCGGGACCAGGGGAATCGCGATCGCCAGGATCACGTTCGGCAGCGACGGGCCGAGCGCTGCGGTCATGACAAGTGCGAGGACCAGCAGCGGCAGCGACTGCAGGATGTCGGTGACGCGCTGGAACACGAGATCGACCCAGCCGGAAAGATAGCCCGAGGTAAGGCCGACGATGACGCCGAGCGTACCGCCCAGCGCCGTGGAGCCGATGCCGACCGCAAGCGAGATCCGCGCGCCATGGATGATGCGGCTCCAGACGTCGCGGCCGAAGGAGTCGGTGCCGAACCAGTGCAGCGCGGAGGGCGCAGCAAGCCGATGCGCGGAATCGACGCTGAGCGGGTCGTAGCGGCAGATCAGGTCCGCGGAGATCGCCATCCACACGAATAGCAGCATGATGAACAAGCCGATGGTGCCGAGCACGTGACGCTGCGCGAGGAAAGCCAGCCGCGCCCAGCCGCCGGTGGCGCTGGCCCCGGCGCGTCGCAACTCGCTCTCGAAATTGATGGTGGCCACGCGGCTAATCCCCAAACCGGATGCGCGGGTCGATCGCGGCGTAGAGCATGTCGACGATGAAGTTCACGACCACCACGACGATGGCGATCAACATCACCAGGTTCTGCACGATCGGGTAGTCGCGCCAACGCAGCGCTTCGACCAGGAAGCGGGCGATGCCGGGGATGTTGAACACCGTTTCCGTCACGATCAGCCCGCCGATCAGGAAGGCAGCCTCGATGCCGACGACGGTGATGACGGGCAACACCGCGTTCTTCAGTGCGTGGCGATAGTTCACGGAGGCCTCGGACGCGCCCTTGGCGCGCGCGGTGCGGATATAATCCTGGCGCAGGATCTCCAGCATCGAGGAGCGCGTGATGCGCATCGTCAGCGCCGCGCTGCGGAAGCCGACCGCTGCGGCCGGCACGGCGTAAATCGTGAATGCCTCGAGCCAGGTTTGCGGGTTTGGGTTGAAGATCGGCATGGTGCCGAACAGCGAGACCGAGGCCATCAGGATCAGGAGGCCGAGCCAGAACGATGGCAACGACAGTCCGCTGAGGCTGACGACGCGTAGCGCATAGTCGAGGCGCGAGCCCTGGTGCACGGCGCTGATCACGCCGAGCGGAATGCCGATCGAGGCCGAGAACAGCAGCGCCAGACCGGCAAGGCGCGCAGTGATCGGGATCCGCGGCAGGATCTCTTCCAGCGCGGGCTTTTCGGACACGTAGGAATAGCCGAGGTCGCCACGCAGCAGGCCGCCGATCCAATGCAGATATTGCATCACGATCGACTGGTCGAGGCCGAGGTCGCGCTCGAGATTGGCCTTGTCGGCGGGATCGACATAGCCCGCCGCGGCGAACAGGATGTCGACGATGTTGCCCGGCACCACCCGCAGCAGCACGAAGATGATCACCGAGATCCCGAACAGGGTCACCAGCATCAGGAACAGGCGCCGGACGATATAGGCAAACACCCTGGCTCTCTCCCTGATCCCGTCCGCGTTATCGCGTTATTTATCCAGCCAGACGTCTTCGTAGCGATAGCCGTTATAGGAGCTGTTGGTCATGATCGTGACGTTCTTCACATAGGGCTGCCAGCAGGTGCCGGTGCGGGCGTGGAAGATGATCGGACGCGCGACGTCTTCCTGCAGCTTCTTGTCGATCTCCCAGACCAATTTCTTCCGCTTGTCGACGTTGGTTTCTTCGGACTGCTGGTCGAACAGCTTCTCGATGTCCTTGTTGCAATAGTTGGTGTAGTTGCGCTCCGAGCCACAGGCATAATTCTCGTAGAACGACTGATCCGGATCGTCGACGGCATTGCCGGTCAGATTGAGCCCGAGCGAATAGTCCTTGCGCGCGATCTTCGGGAACCACTGCGCGGTATCGACGACGTCGAGCTCGGCGTCGATATAGATGCTCTTGATCTGGTCGATCAGGATGATGGCAGGATCGCGATAAACCGCGATGTTGCGGGTCGAGACCTTGATGGCGAGGTGCTTGTCCGGGCCGTAGCCCGCCTTCTGCATCAGCTTGCGCGCTTCTTCCCGGTTTTTCTCGATGTCCGGGCCGTAGCCGGGGATCGATTCCAGCATGTCCTTGGGCATCGCCCACAGCCCTTGCGGTGCCGGCTCCATGGTGCCGCCGATGTCGCCCTGACCCTCGAACATGATCTGGATGAACGCCTTGCGGTCGAGCGCCAGCGCCAGCGCGCGGCGGATGTCGAGATTGTCGAACGGCGGCGCGGTCGAATTGATGATGATGTTGGTGGAGACGTTGTTCGGCTCCACCTCGCAGATGGCGTTCGGCGCCTGCGACTTGACATCCTTGAGCAGCGGGATCGAGACCTCGGTTGGGAACGTCATGTCAAACTTGCCGGAGACGAAGCCCAGGATCGCGGTCGAACGGTTCGGGATGATGGTGAATTCGATGCCGTCGAGATAGGGCAGGCCCTTCTTGAAGTAATCCGGGTTCTTGACCAGCTTGATCGATTCGTTGGCCTTGAACTCGACGAACTTGAACGGCCCGGTGCCGACCGGCTTGGTGCGCATCTCCGCCGGCGACACGTGGCAGGGATAGACCGGCGAATAGCCGGAGGCGAGCAGCGACAGCAGCGCCGGCTGCGGCCGCTTCAACTTGAACGACGCCTCATAGTCGCCATTGGTCGTGACCTCGTCGACCTGGTCGTACCAGGACTTGCGCGGGTTCTGCCGGAACTTCTGCTTCGACTTGCCCATCAGCATGTCGAAGGTGCATTTGACGTCGGCCGCCGTGAACGGCTTGCCGTCGTGCCATTTCACGTCCTTGCGCAGCTTGAAGGTCAGCGTCTTGTTGTCGCCGCTCCAGGCCCAGCTCTCCGCAAGCTCGGGCCGGATGGTGTCGAGGCTGTTTTGCGCGATGTGCTGGTCGAAGATGACGAGGTTGCTGAAGATCGGCATGAACGGCACGTTGACCGAGTAGGTCGCGCCCTCATGGATCGAGGCGCTGCCGGGGCTGTCGCGATGATAGATCCGCAGGATGCCGCCGGATTTCGGCTGGTCGGCCGCGTGCGACACGCCGCTGATCGCCAACACAGACAACACCGCGACGGCCAGCGCGTGCGCGCTCCGCATGGTCCCCTCCACAGATTTCGGTCTCAATCGCCGATTGGCATTGAGGATACCATGGTGAGCCTGCCGGGCAACCGGCGAGGGTCGTGCGGGGATTGGCAATTCGGATGACAATCAATCATGAAATTTCCATTGACCGGGAATAATGATGACGTTGATGCGGGGAACCAAAGCGTAAGTCAGCGACAGTTTGTCGCCGCTTCCAGCCGACGGCGCTGAAGCCCTTCCCGTCATCCTCATGAGGATGACGGGACAATCATCGCAGCAGCATTCACTCCGCCGCCTGCGATGACGGCGGTGCGACGCTGCCAACACCGTCCGCATCGGTTGCCGAGATCGTGGTGCGGATCATCAGGCGGCCTTCATGGGCGGGCCAGGGGCGGCCGCGGTGCATGGTCGCGCGGTTGTCCCACATCACGACGTCGCCCTGCTTCCATTGATGCAGGTAGGTGGTGCCGGGTGCGGTTGCGGCCTCGGTCAGTTGCTCGATCAGCGCCTTGCCGGCATCGGCATCCATGCCTTCGACGCCATAGGCGTGCGAGGCGAGATAGAGCGCGCCGCGGCCGTTGACGGGATTGCGCCACACCATGCGCCAGCACACCGGCGGCAGCGCATCGACTTCGGCAGTCGTCGCCAGCCCCGTAGCGACCTTGCTGCGCGAATGCGCGTAGGAGTGCCAGGCAAAGGAATTCTCCAGCCGCTTCGCCACGTCCTTGTCGAGCCGTTCGAAGGCGAGCCGCATCGAGACGAATTCGGTCTCGCCGCCATGCTCGGGAATGATCCGCGCCGAGAGGATCGAGGTCAGCGCCGGCGTGCGCTTGAAGGAGGAATCGGTGTGCCAGAGCTGGTTCGCCCTGGCGCGCAGTTGCTGGCGGTGATCCGACGGCACCACCTTGCCGTCGGGGCCGAAGGTCGAGAGGATCACGAAATGCGAGCCGGTGCCCATCGAGCCGACCTTGGTCACCTCGGGCGGCCCGAAGCGGCGCGAGAAGGCGAGCTGGGTGTCGTCGGTGACCTCCTGGCTGCGGAACACCAGCACCGAATGGTCCTCGAACGCCGCACGCACGGCCGCATAGGCGGCATCGTCACTGGCGACGTCGGCGAGTGTGACGCCGCGCAGTTCGGCGCCGAAGCCCGGCGCGAGTGGAATCACGTCCATGGGCAGATCCTCCCGTTTGTTCTTGTTGCTGCGAGGCTACGCCAGAGAGGCAATCGGCGCAAACGCGTCATCACACGATCCGCGAGGTCTTGTTGCCCCAGTAGCGGTCGCGCAGCAGGCGTTTATAGAGCTTGCCGGTCGGCAGCCGCGGCAGCTCTTTCTCGAAATCGACCGAGCGCGGCACCTTCTGTCGCGACAGCGACTGCGCGCAGAACGCGATCAGTTCCTCAGCCAGCTCCGGCCCGGGTGCAATGCCATCGGCTGCCTGCACCACCGCCTTCACCTCCTCGCCGAGATCGACATTGGGCACGCCGAACACCGCGGCGTCGGCGACCTTGGGATGGGTGATCAGGAGGTTCTCGCATTCCTGCGGATAGATGTTCACCCCGCCGGAGATGATCATGAAGGTGGCGCGGTCGGTGAGATAGAGGAAGTTGTCGTCGTCGATATAGCCGACATCGCCGACTGTGCTCATGCTGCCGTCGGGCGAGCGCGCTTCGCTGGTCTTGGCCGGATCGTTGAAATATTCGAACGGCGAGCCGGTCTTGAACCACACCGTCCCAGGCGTGCCCGTCGGGCAGGGCTGCATGTTCTCGTCGAGGATATGGAGGTCGCCGAGCAGCACGCGGCCGACGGTGCCACGGTGCGCCAGCCATTCGTGACTGTCGCAGGCGGTGAAGCCGAGGCCTTCGGTGGCGCCGTAATACTCGTGGATGATCGGGCCCCACCATTTGATCATGTCGTCCTTGACCAGCGCCGGGCAGGGTGCCGCGGCGTGGATCGCGATCTCCAGCGACGACAAATCGTAGCGGTGGCGCACCCCCTCGGGCAGCTTCAGCATGCGCGAGAACATGGTCGGCACCAGCTGGCTGTGGGTGATGCCCCATCTCTGCACGAGCTCGAGATAGCGCTCGGGATCGAAACTCTCCATGATGATGGCGGTGCCACCCATCCGGATCGTGAGGTTCACGGCGGCCTGTGGCGCCGAGTGATAGAGCGGCGCCGGCGAGAGGTAGACCATGCCTTCGCGGTAGTGCCACAGCTTGATCAGGAAATCGAACAGCGGCAGGTTCTGCCCGGGCGGCTGCTCCGGCAGCGGCCGCACGATGCCCTTGGGCCGGCCGGTGGTGCCGGACGAATAGAGCATCGCGGTGCCCAGCACTTCGTCCGCGATCGGTGTCGTCGGCAGGCCGAAGGTCGCCTCGCGCAATCCGACGATGCGGTCGTTCTCGGTTTCACCGTCGACGACGATGCAGAGCTCGACCAAAGGGCACTCCTCGAGCGCCCCGCGCGCGACATCGAGCTTCAGCTTCGACGTGATCAGCATGCGGGACTGGCTGTTGGTCAGGATGTAGGCGAGCTCGGCCGCGGTGAGGAAGGAATTGACGCAGGTGAAATACAGGCCTGCGCGTTCGCCGGCGCCGCAGGCCTCGAGGTAGCGGTTGTTGTTCTCCATGAAGATCGAATAGTGGTCGAACCGCTTCATGCCGCACTTGCGGAACAGATGCGCGAGCCGGTTGTTGCGCGCCTCCAGCTCGCGATAGGTGACGATCTCGCCGGTGCCGGCCATGATGAAGGCGGGCTGCAAGGGACGAAGGTGCGCGTGCTTGCCGGTGTACATCGAGTTTTACGTCTCCCTAAGCAGCCATCTCGAGAATTTCCCGAACCTGGGACGGGCCGTCGATCTTGCGCGGATTGCGCGGCACCCAGGGCGTTCGCATCGCTTGCGATGCGATGCGGTCGAAATGTTCGGGGCCGACGCGCACCTCCGCAAGGCTGCGTGGCATACCGAGGTTGCGGATGAAATTGTCGAGCACGTCGCCGGCGTCCTCGCGCGCGTGCCCCATCACGGCGGCGATCAGCGCCTGCCGGTCGGCATTGTCGCGCTTGTTCCAGTGCATCACCGCCGGCAGCATCACGCAGGAGGTGTAGCCGTGCGGCACGTCGAACTCGGCGCCGAGCACATAGCCGATGCCGTGGCTCGCGCCCATCGGCACGCCCGCGGCGAGCGGGCCGATCGAGAGCCAGGTGCCGATCTGGCAATCCATCCGCGCCGAGATGTCCTTCGGGTCGGCCTTCACCCGCGGCAGTCCTTGCGCCAGCATTTCGAGGCCCTTGAGCGCCTGCGCGTCGCCATAGGGGTTGGCCTCGCGCGAGCAGATGCCCTCGACACAATGGTCGACGGCGCGGATCCCGGTCGACAGGAACAGCCAGTCCGGCGTGTGCACCGACAGTTCCGGATCGAGGATGGTGGCGCGCGGCATCACCAGCGGGTGGCGCAGCATCTCCTTCTGCCGCTTGGCCTCGTTGGTGACGCCGGCGATCGACGAGAACTCGCCGCCGGCGATCGTGGTCGGCACGCTGATCTGTCGCACGAGCGGCGGCTTCATCTCGGGCGAGACGCCGCCATGGGTGCGGATCGCATCGATACCGTCGGACGTGGTGACGTCGTTGGCGAGGCAGAGCTGCACGGCTTTCGCACCGTCGGTGATCGAGCCGCCGCCGATCGTGACGATCAGATCGGCCTTGGCGGCGCGGGCCTGCGCAGTCGCTGAGATCACCGCGGCGCGCGGCGTATGCGCCGGCATCTCGTCGAAGGTGCCGACGCAGCGGGGCCCAAGCGCCCGGCGGACTTTCTCGATCTCGTCGGTCTGGCGGTTCAAGGTGCCGGAGACCATCAGGAAAGCGCGCTGCGCGCCCAGCCGGTCCAGTTGCTCGACGATGGCCTCAACGGCCGGGCGCCCGAACACGACCTCGTCCATGGCGCCGAATACGACACGGCCTCGATGCACGCGCCGGTCCTCCCTGTTGTTTGCCGTTTTGCCGACGGCGTTAGTCGCAGGTTAGCGGAGGAAATCGGGGGCGTCATCAGGGAGCCGTGGAGGTCGGAGCGGACACTCTATATTGTCGTCCCCGCCTACGCCGGGGACGACACCGGGTTTGTTGCTCTCGCACAACAGATCGGTGTCATCACCTGCGCATGCCGCCAACCTCAACGGATACCGCCGTATCGCCTGCCGGCCATTTTGTCGCGCGTCGTGGCGCGCAGCGTGCTACAGCTTGCAGCGCAACGGGGACATATCAGCATGGCATCATCCGTCGATCTCGCGCAGTTGCGCATCGATGATTTCAAGCCGCATCAGGACACCACGTTCGAGGTCCCGGCGGCGGATGGCCCGGTGACGCTGCAGCTCGTCAAGGTTGAGCCGGCCGGCAACAGCGGGCGGCCGGGTGGTGCGTTCTCATTGCTGTTTGCGGGTGCGAAGGGGCCGTGGCTGGAGCAGGCGATCCATCCCGTGCAGCATCCGGCGCTGGGCACAATGGAGATATTCCTGGTGCCGATCGGGCCGCTCGCCGGCGGTAATGGCTATCAGGCGATCTTCACCTGAGGCGTGGCCTCCGCGCGCCAGCGCATCAAATCGTAGACGCCCTTGTCCTCCTCGACCGTGAAGCCGAGCCGGCGGTAAAGCCGCATCGCCGGATTGAGCTTCTCGACATGGATCGAGACGTCCTTGCCGGCGGCGGCGGCCTCGTCCATCAGGTCGCGCAGCAGCGCCTCGCCGTGCCCCTTGCCGCGATGCACCGGCAGGAAGGCAATATCGATGATGCGGTGTTGGCTCGGCCAGCGCTCGATATAGAGCCGGCCGATGTCCGCATCCCCCTGCGCGATCACCAGCCAGTCGGCGTTGGGATAATAGCGCTGGTAATGCGCGTGCTGGGCGCGGAACTGATGATCGAGGAAGGCGTCCTTGTCGGCCTGGCTCCACGGCACCGGCGCCAGCTCCTCGACGCGTGTCGAGGCATAGAGCCGGCCGAGGAACGGTAGATCGGCATCCGTGATGCGGCGAAAGCGGCAGCCGGCCTCGGTCGCGCGCGCCCAGCCGAATCCGGGCGCGGCGATCGCGATGGCGGGCGCGTCGAGATTCAAGATGACCTCAGGTGCGTGGCGGGTAGACGCCCTGCAGCGCGATGCAAAAATTCAGCGTGAGGTAGGGCATCAGGTTGTTGTGCGGCTGGCCGCCGCCGGCAGGGGCGATCGTCTGGGGCGCCAACGGCACCTGAGTTGGCGGACCGATATAGGCATTTCCCTGCGCGGCCCTCGCGAACGAATTGTTGGTGGGAACGTCCAGCGTGGCTTGCAGGTTACCCGGCACGCTCTGGACGGCGTGCGAATGGGATGGAATTTCTGATTCAAGCAGGTTTACCGTATCCGAGCCGCCGGTCTCGCCGAGATCGTGCAACGACAGGCCCGGGCCCTGTCCCGGATGCATCGGCGCGTTGCCCTGCATGTTGGGCAGCGCGAAATTGGTCTTGCCATCGCCGCCATAGGTGGTGCCGAGCAGCGAGAACAACGCCGTATTCTGCGAAAGCGGCAGGATCTGTCCATCGCAGAAGGCCCAGCCCTTGGGCGAGAAATTGAATGGGAAAATGCGGATCTCCGCAACGAACGGATCCATGGCGTGCTCCTACGTCTGGCTCGGAAATATGCCGAAAAGGGAAATGATGAAATCGACGCAGAGATAGGGTTGGAAATTGGTGTGCGGCTGACTGCCACCCGTATTTCCGAGGAACTGCGGGGCCATCGCAACGCTGGGCGTCGCGTTGGCGAACATCTTCACCTGGGAGGATCTTGCCACGACATTGTTGTTCGGGCCGGGCAGATTGCCGACGTCGCTCGAACCGAGGAAGGAATGGCCGTGCGCCGGGGTCTGGGGGATCGTCAGGGTGACCTCCTCGACGCCGCCGGTCTCGGCAAGCGTGTAGCTGGTTCCCGCGCCTGTACCCATGTGGATGGGTAGACGGCCGCGCAGGTCGGGCAAGGCAAATGTGCTTTGACCGTCGCCGCCATAGGTGGTGCCGATCAGGTTGAACAGCGTTTCATATTCGGAAATCGGAAGCAGCTGGCCCTCGCAGAACATCCAGCCGGCCGGTGCGAAGTTGCCGGCGAACATGCGAACCTCGCCCACATAAGGTTGTGCCATCGGCGTCTCCTCAGGTCTGGGACGGGAAAATGCCCTGCAGGGCAATGCTGAAATTGAGCACCAGGTAGGGCTGCATGTTGGGATGGGCCTGGCTGCCTCCGACAGAGGCGACCGTCGCCGCATTCAGTGCCGTGAGGCTCTGCGGCGGCCCGTAGATGTTGTTCGGTGCCGAGTTGCCCAACAGGTTGTTGGCCGGCGGCAGCGTCGCTGTCGTGTTGGATGCATTCGGCGTGTGCGTATGCGTCGGGATTTCGGCGATCGAGAGCGTGTGGGACGTCTCGCCGCCCCTCTCACCGAGCGTATGGCCGTCGCCCATGTGCATCGGAGCGCGGCCCTGCAGATCGGGCAGTCCGAAGTTGACGCGCCCATCCCCGCCATAGGTCGTTCCAAGCAGGGAAAACAGCCCCTGGTTCTGATTGATCGGCAATAGCTGGCCGTTGCAGAGCGCCCAGCCCTTCGGCGGGAAGCCGAATGACATCATCCTGATTTCTGAAAGAAACGGCTCGGCCATCGATCTCTCCGCGAAGCGATCTGTCGTGTCAGTGGCTCTCTGTCGTAGGCCACGCGATGAAAGGAATGTAGGGTAATGTCGTCACACGATAACGAAACGCACGATACCGTGTTTTGCGCCAAGCGCAACCTCAACGATTGTCGGCGGTTTGCAATTTTTTGTTCGCGCATCGGTTGTGGTCGCTTCGAGCGGGCAGCATGGATGTCACGAGCCGGACATCAACAAACACCGGGCCAGGACCGAAGCTATCAGCTGCAAGCGGCGCGCAGTGGATTCGGAGATCACAGCAAAACGCCTGCCGGCTTGTCCGGCAGGCGGTTTGTTGTCGGGGCGGAACGTCAGCTCACACGATGTGCCAGCCGCTGACGACGGTGCCCGGATTGGCGACGATATGCGCGCCGCTGAGCTGGCCATTGTCCCAGATCGACACCGCGCCGTCGTCGTTCTGCCAGGCAATGTCGGTGCGGCCGTTGCCGTCGAAATCGCCTGTTGCGGCAAAATGCCAGCCATTCGAGAGGGTGCCGGCGGGAGCGATGATATGGGCGCCGCTGAGCTGGCCGTTGTCCCAGATCGAGGCCGACCCGTTGTCGTTGACCCAGAGGAAGTCGCTCTTGCCGTTACCGTCGAAGTCGCCGGTACCGGCGAAATGCCAGCCCTGCATGTTGCTGCCGATGTCGGCAATGATGTGGGCGCTGTTGATCTGGCCGTTGTCCCAGATCGACACCTTGCCGTTATCGTTGACCCACGCGATGTCGGTCTTGCCGTTGCCGTCGAAATCGCCGGTGCCGGCGAAGTGCCAGCCGTCGGAAATGGTGCCGGCGGGGGCAATGATGTGAGCGCTGCCGATCTGGCCGTTATCCCAGATCGACACCGATCCATTGTCATTGACCCAGAGGATGTCGCTCTTGGCATTGCCGTCGAAATCGCCGGTGCCGGCAAAGTGCCAGCCGTTGGAAATGGTGCCGACGGGGGCAATCCAGTGCGCTTGCGCGAGCTGGCCGTCGCTCCAGATCGATGCCGCGCCGTCGGTATTGACCCAGAGCATGTCGCTCTTGCCGTCGCCGTCGAAATCGCCGGTGCCGACGAAGTGCCAGCCGTCGCCGACGGTGCCGGCCGACGCAACGGTTTGGGTGCCCTGACTGCTGTCCCAGGTCGTGACCGAGCCGTTGTCGTTGACGAGCGCGATGGCGTCCCGGCCGTCGCCGCTGAAATCGCTGTGCGGCGCTGCGCCGCCGGCGAGGCTGACCGGCGGCGGTGGTGCGACCGGACCGGAGTTGGACGCCGGGATCGCAGCCACATCGGCCGCATCAGGCAGCACGCGCTCGCCGGTGCCGAGGAAGGCATACATCAGGCTGCCCTGATCCGACGGCGCGAACGTGTCCTGAAGGCCAAGTTGCTCGCCCATCTCGTGCATGACGGTGGTGAGCAGGTCGATGTGACCGGCGGCGTCCGTGGTCGGATCCGTGATCAGATCCGTCGCCGACGCCGCGTGCGCGAACTCGGAATTGTCCGACGGGGTCGGATCGACGAACCAGCCGTGCCCATCGGCGTTGACGTCGATGGTGACATGGCCGGCTGTCGACTGGCCGAGCCAGCCGGATGTGATGTCGGCGACATCATAAGTGACATGCTGGAGCGTCGCGATCTGCTCGGACGACAGCCCGGCGGCGGCCCAGGCGGCAATCGCCGCGGCGACGGCGGTGTCGAGTTCTGCCTGGGTGAGGTTGGTCTCGCCGGTGCTGCCGGTCGAGCTTGCGACGCCGCCGGCGCCGGCGAACAGCGCGTTGGCATTGGACGGCAATATGGTATGGCCGCCATTGTGG
This sequence comes from Bradyrhizobium genosp. L, assembly GCF_015624485.1. Taxonomy (NCBI): domain Bacteria; kingdom Pseudomonadati; phylum Pseudomonadota; class Alphaproteobacteria; order Hyphomicrobiales; family Nitrobacteraceae; genus Bradyrhizobium; species Bradyrhizobium genosp. L. The sequence goes on along the minus strand of NZ_CP061378.1, from coordinate 7,302,036 downwards.
GCGCCCGGAATCGCCGCGGAGCCCGGCGAATTGGCCTCGAGCGTCGAGTTCTGCGGCGTGTTGCCGTTGTTGTTCCAGGTGGTGTTGGTGTTGGTGGTGAAGCCTTCGAGATAGAGATGCGATCCGGCGCCGCCGGTGTTTTCGTTGACGAAGGCAAGGACGCCGGAGTTGACGAAGGCGCCGGGGGTGTTGGTGGCGTTGTTGGTGACCGTGTTGTTGTGGATGTTGGCGACGATGGTGGTGGCGTCGTTGGCGTTGGCGCCGGGAACCAGCAGAATGCCGTCGTTGAAATGATTGCCGTCGTTGATCAGGTTCGACCCGGTCATGTTGATGGTATTGTTCGCCAGCGTCAGGTCGACGGCAGCCTTGTTGTTCGTGGTGCCGCCGTCGCCCGTCGCGTACACGACGATACCCGCGTCCGACCCGGCATTCTTGATGGTGTTGCCGCTGGCCTCGATCGCCGCGGTGGCGTTGTCTTCGATGTCGAAATCGAGCGGGCTGCCGGCCAGGTTGCTGGTGCCGTTGTTCTCGATGTCGGCGTTGTTGTCGACATGGCCGTTGATCACCGCGCTGTTGATGCCGAAGACCTCGACCACCGGACCGCCGTACCCCTTCATGGCGATGTTGCGGTTGATGTTGAAATTCAGATGCGCGGTATCCTCGGCGTTCAATCCGACGGCGCGCATCGCCACCGAGCCCGGCGTGAAGCTGTTGCCCTGTCCGGTGACGCCGCCGTCGGTGATGTTGACGTTCATCGTCGAGGAGTCGCGGGCAAAGGTGTCGATGCCCGCGGTCTTCAGGTTGGTGAACGTGCTGTTGGAGACGTTGAGGTTGATCACCGAACTGCTGTTGCTGGTGACCTGGAGGCCGTCCGCACCGGACGTCGAGTCGGCGGTGTTGTGGAAAGTGCTGCCGGTGACGTTCAGCGTCAGCGTGCCGGCGGTGTTTCTGATATCGACGAGGTTGTCGCCGGCCGTGCCGTCGCCGGGCACGAAGCCGAAGGTCGAGTTGGTGATGTTCGAGGTGCCGCTCAGATTGAACATCCGGACGTCGCCTTCGGAATTGTTGGCGCCGTCGTCGTCGCCGAAGCCCACGACCGTGCTGTTGCTGAGGGTGAGATTGGAGACGTTGATGCCGTTGATGCCGATCTGCGCGCCGCCGGCACCACCGTTGCCGTTGACATTGAGGTGGTCGAGCGTCGCGCCCACCACGCCGTTCATGTTGATGCCGGCATCGGCACCACTGTTGAACGTGGAATCGTCGGCGTTCAACGCCGTCCCGTTGCCGCTGTCGGGGTTGGTGAAGTTCATGTAGGACAGCGACAGCGCCTTGGTGTTGGTGAACAACGCGCCTTCGACGTTGTTCTGGATGGTGCCGCCCGATCCCGCCGTCGAGCCGTCGCCGGTCACGGTGAGCCCGCCATTGCCCGCGCCGGTGCCGGTGTTGTTGAGGATGATGCCGTTGGTGGCACCGTTGACGCTGATGTCGTGGAAGGTCAGGCCTGCGCTGCCGATGCTGGTGTTCGAGACGTCGAGCGCGGTGCCGGTGGTGGTCGTGATCGAGTTGGTGCCGGTGACGGTGAGGGTGCCGCCGTGCGTGAAGTTCATGCCGGCGCCGCTCGCCGTCTTGATCGTGACGTCGTCGATCGCGACGGTGCCGACGTTGTTGTTGTCGTCGCTGATGCCGGCGCCGCTCGAGGCCGAGGTGTCGATGTCGACGTGCGAGATGATGTGCCCGCCGCCGCCGGCGAGATCGATGCCGCTGTCGGCACCTGTCACCTTGATGGTCGGATCCGTTCCGGATCCGACATTTGCGGTGACCACCTGGCTGGTCACCGGGTTGGTGAATTGCAGCGTCTGGCTGCCGCCGATCAGGTTGACGCCGGAGTTGAGGTTGATGCCGCTGGCTTCGCTGTAGGTGCCGGTGCCGTGCTCCAGCACCACGTAGTCGCCCGAGCCCGCCGGATTCGCGGCGTTGAAGGCGGCGATCGAGGTGTACGGATCGGCCTGCGTGCCGAGGTTGTGGCTCGTGGTCGCCGAATTGTCGATATAGAACACCTGCGGCACGACGCCGACATGGAAGGTGTGGTCGCCCGACGTCTGCGTGCCGCCGGAACCGGTGTGGCCGTTGTCGCTGACGTTGAGCGTCACCGCGTCGGTGCCGGAGAAGCCGTCGTCGCTGTTATAGGTCAGCGTGGCCAGCGCAGTGTTGACCTGCGCGGCGGTGCCGGTCAGCGTCACGGTGTGGCTGTTGTTGTTGGTGAAGCCCGAAAGCCCATTCGTGTCGAAGCTGAGATTGGCGTGCGTCGCGCTGATCGTTGCCGTGACGGTGCCGGGGTCGGAATCGACGTCGGCGACCGAAAGCCCCGAGATCGAGAAATTGGTGTGCGAATAGGCGGTGCCGAGCGAGTTGTCCGCCGGCACCGTCGCGGTCGGTGCATCGTTCACCCCGGTCACGGTCTGGTTCGCGCTGCCCGTGCCGGTGTCCTGGCCGCCATTCGCGGTGCCGCCGTCGTCCTGTGCGGTGACGGTATAGGTGCGCGCGGTTTGGTCGGGATTCTCGCTGGTGTTGTTGAACTGGATCGCATCGAGCACGGCGTTGTAGTGCGCGAGCGTGTCGGTGCCGGTGAGGGTGACGGTCTCGGTGCCGGCGGTACTCGAAATATCGAAATGGATGCTGCCGATGTCGCCGCTGCTTCCGGCATGGCCCGAGATCGACAGCGCGTCCGACGGCTTGAGGTCGGTCAGCTCGAAAGTGGCGCCGATCAGGTTGCTGCTGTCGACGTCGCTGATGGTGAGGCTCGGCGCGATCGTGATCGGCGTCGAACTCGACGCCGGCGTGCCGTTCGGCGGCTCGGTGAAGCCGTTGAGTGCGCCGAAGGTCACCACCGGCGCGTCGTTGACCGGCGTGACGTGGATGGTCGCGGTCGAGGCATTGCTGTCGGCGGCGCCGTCATTGACGGTGAAGCTGACGGTGCGGTCGAGCCCGGACGGGTTGTCGCTCGAATTGAAATAGGTGATGGAGTCGACCGCGGCATTGTAGTTCGCCAGGCTCGAAACGCCGGTCAGCGTCAGCGTGCCGTGGACGGCGTCCCAGGTGCCATGGATGCCATTCTGGTCGGTGAAGCCGAGCACGTCCTGGCCGCTGGCATAATTGCCGGATATCGTGATCGTCGCGCTCGCCAGCGTGGTGTTGTCGACGTCGCTCGCGGCGAACGTCGGATCGATCGCGGTCGCGACCTGGTTCTCCAGATAGTTCAGCGTGTTGCTGGCGCCGGCGGTGGTCACCGGCGGGTCGTTGACCGGGGTGACGTTGATGGTGTCGGTGACGCCGGTCGAGTCGGCCGTGCCGTCATTGGCCGTGATCGTGACCGTGCGTGCCAGACCTGACGGGTTGTCGCTGGTGTTGACATAGGTGATCGAGGCGAGCGCCGTCTGGTAGTCCGCGAGGCTGGCGGATCCGGTCAGCGTCATCGTGCCGGTTCCGGCATCCCAGGTGCCGTGGATGCCGTTCTGGTCGGTGAAGCCGAGCACGTCCTGGCCGCTGGCGTAGTTGCCGGTGATCTGCACCTTCGCGGACGCCAGCGTGGTGTTGTCGACGTCGGAGACGGCGATGGCCGGATCGAACGCGGTGGCGGCCTGGTTCTCGGTGTAGTTCAAGGTGTGGCCGGCGACCACGACGGGCGGGTCGTTGACCGGGGTGACGTGGATGGTGTCGGTCACTGCTGCCGAGTCGAGCGTGCCGTCATTGGCGATGAAGGTGACGGTGCGATCGGCTCCGGACGGATTCTCGCTGTTGTCGAAATAGGTCACCGAGGCAAGCGCGGTCTGGTAGTCGGCGACGGTCGCGGTGCCGGTCAGCGTCAGCGTGCCGTGTGCGGCGTCCCAGGTGCCGTGGATGCCGTTCTGGTCGGTGAAGCCGAGGATGTCCTCGCCGTTGACGTAGCCGCCGGTGATCTGCACCGATGCGTGGTCGAGATTGGCGTTGTCGGAATCCGTGACCGTGATCGCCGGATCGATCGCGGTCGCGATCTGGTTTTCGGTGTAGCTCAGCGTATGGCCGGCGGTGACGACTGGCGCCGCATCGATCACGACGGCGATGGTGAAGGTCTGCTGGCTGTGCAGCGTGCCATCCGAGGAATCGACCGTGATGTCGTAGGACGGGTCTGCAATGTTGATCTTGCTGGGATCGGCGACAGTGACGACGCCGGTCGTCGCATTGATGGTGAAGCCTCCACCGGAGGTGTCGCCGACCAGCGAATACGTCACGGCCGGTCCGTTGACGTCGGTGGAGGCGGCGGTGATACCGACGGTGGCGCCGGCCGGTGCGCTGACCGCAACCTGGTTGGCCGCGGCATTGCTGTCGACCGGAGTCGACGGCGCGACGTCGGTGACGGCGATGGCGAAGGTCTGCGAACTGGTCAGCGTGCCGTCGCTGGCCGTGGCGGTGACGGCATAGGCGTGGCCGGGCGAGGTCTCGTAATCAATCTTGGTCGAATCGGCCACCGTGATGACGCCGGTGGTCGCATTGATGGTAAAGCCGCCGCCGGAGGTATCGCTGGTCAGCGAATAGGTCACGGCCGGGCCGTTGACGTCGGTCGCGTGGGCGGTGACGCCCACGGTCGAGCCATTGGCTGCACCTTCGGCGATCGCGTTGGCACTGCCGTCGCTGTCGACCGGTACCGATGGCGGGGCGTCATTGACGGCGATGGTGAAGGTCTGCGCGCTGACGTCGGTGCCGTCGCTCGCCTGCGCGGTCACGGTGTAGGCGTGGCCTGGCGCGGACTCGTAGTCGATCTTGGTGGGATCCGCGACAGTGATGACGCCAGTGGTCGCATTGATGGTGAAGCCGCCTCCGGATGTGTCGCCGGTCAGCGAATAGGTCACCGGCGGGCCATTGACGTCGGTCGCGTGCGCCGTGACACCGACGGTGGTGCCGGCGGCCGCGCCCTCGGTCACCGCGTTGGCCGTGGCGTCGCTGTCGACCGGCGTCAACGGCGGGACGTCGGTGACGGCGACGGTGAAGGTCTGCGAGCTGATATCGGTGCCGTCGCTCGCTTGCGCGGTAATGGTGTAGGTGTGTCCTGGAGCGGTGCTCTCGTAATCGATCTTGGTGGGATCGGCGACGGTGACAACGCCGGTGGTCGAATCAATGGTGAAGCCGCCGCTGGAGGTATCGCCGACCAGCGAATAGGTTACGGCCGGGCCATTGACGTCGGTCGAGGCCGCCGTGATGCCGACGGTGGTGCCGGCCGCCGCGCCTTCGGCGACGGTGTTGGCGCTGCCGTCGGTGTCGACCGGCGTTGACGGCGGCGCGTCGCCGACGGCGATAGTGAAGGTCTGCGAACTGGCCAGGGTGCCGTCGCTGGCCTGCGCGGTCACGGTGTAGCTGTGAGCCGCGCCGCTGCTCTCGTAGTCGATCTTGGTGGGATCGGCGACGGTGATGACGCCGGTGGTCGCATTGATGGTGAAGCCGCCGCCGGAGGTGTCGCCGGTCAGCGAATAGGTCACGGGCGGCCCGTTGACGTCGTCCGAGTGCACGGTCACGCCGACATGGGTGCCGGCGGCCGCGCCCTCGATGACCGTGTTGGCAGCGACGTCGCTGTCGGCAGGTGTCGACGGCGCGGCGTCGTTGACGCCGATGGTGAAGGTCTGCGAGCTGGTCAGCGTACCGTCGCTGGCCTGCGCGGTGACGGTATAGGCATGGCCGGGTGCGCTCTCGTAGTCGATCTTGCTGGGATCGGCGACGATGATGATGCCGGTGGTCGAATCAATGGTGAAGCCGCCGCCGGAGGTGTCGCCGGTCAGCGAATAGGTCACGGGCGGACCGTTGACGTCGTCCGAGTGCGCGGTCACGCCGACATGGGTGCCGGCGGCTGCGCCTTCGATCACAATGTTGGCCGTGGCGTCGGTGTCGACAGGAATCGACGGCGCGACATCGTTGACGTCGATGGTGAAGGTCTGCGAGCTGGCCAGCGTGCCGTCGCTGGCCTGCGCCGTCACCGTGTAGGCGTGGCCGACCGCGCTCTCGTAGTCGATCTTGGTCGGATCTGCGACAGTGATGACGCCGGTCGCGGCATTAATGGTGAAGCCGCCGCCGGAGGTGTCGCCGGTCAACGAATAGGTAACGGCCGGGCCGTTGACGTCGGTCGATGACGCGGTGATGCCGACGGTGGTGCCGGCCGCCGCGCCTTCGGTGACCGTGTTGGCAGCGACGTCGCTGTCGACCGGCGCCGATGGCGCCGCATCGCTCACCGCGATCGCGAAGCTTTGCGACGTTACGACAGCGCCGTTGGTGGCCTGCACGGTGACGGAGTAGGCGTGGCCGGGCGCGCTCTCGTAATCGATCTTGGTCGGATCGACGACGGTGACGATGCCGGTCGTGGAATCGATGGTGAAGCCGCCGCCCGATGTGTCGCCGATCAATGCATAGGTTGTCGGCGGCCCGTTCGGGTCGATTGCGGATGCCGTGATGCCGACTGTGGTTCCAGCGGCGGCGCCTTCGACCACGGTGTTGGCTGCCGGATTGGCATCGGTCGGCGTGCCGATGGGCACGTCGCTGACGGCGATCGTAAAGGTCTGCGAACTGGTCAGTGTGCCGTCGCTCGCTTGTGCGGTAACGGTATAGGCGTGGCCGGGCGCGCTTTCGTAATCGATCTTGGTCGGGTCGGCGACGGTGACGACGCCGGTGGTCGCATTGATAGTGAAGCCGCCGCCGGAGGTGTCGCCGGTCAGCGAATAGGTTACGGCCGGACCGTTGACGTCGGTCGATGACGCCGTGATGCCGACGATGGTGCCCACCGCCGCGCCTTCGGCGACCGTGTTGACGGCGGCGTTGCTGTCGACCGGCGTCGACGGCGCAACATCGGTGACGCCGACGGTGAAGGTCTGCGAACTGGTCAGCGTGCCGTCGCTGGCGGTGGCCGTGACGGTATAGGCGTGGCCGGCGGCACTTTCATAGTCGATCTTGGTGGGATCGGCGACGGTGACGACGCCGGTGTTCGGATCGATCTTGAAGCCGCCATGCGACGAATCCGCGGTCAGCGAATAGGTCACGGCCGGGCCGTTGACATCGGTCGAGTGCGCCGTGATGCCGACGGCAGTGCCGGCCGCCGAGCCTTCGGCGACGGCGTTGGCAGCAGCGTTGCTGTCGACCGGGGTCGACGGCGCGGCGTCGGTGACGCCGATGGTGAAGCTCTGCGAACTGGTCAGCGTGCCGTCGCTGGCGGTGGCCGTGACGGTGTAAGCGTGGCCGGCGGCGCTCTCGTAGTCGATCTTGGTCGGATCAGCGACGGTGACGACGCCGGTGTTCGGATCGATCTTGAAGCCGCCATGCGACGAATCCGCGGTCAGCGACCAGGTCACGGCGGGGCCGTTGACGTCGGTGGACGATGCGGTGATGCCGACCAGGGTGTTGACGGCGGCACCCTCCGTGACCGCGTTGGCTGCTGCATTGCCGTCGACCGGCGTCGACGGCGCCACGTCGGTCACACCGATGGTGAAGGTCTGCGAGCTGACGCCGCCATGGCCGTCGCTGGCCTGCACGGTGATGGTGTAGGCGTGGCCCGGCGCGGTCTCGAAATCGACCTTGCTGGAATCGGCGACGGTGACGATGCCGGTGTTCGGATCGATCTTGAAGCCGCCATGGGAGGAATCGTCCGTCAGCGCGTAACTCACGGCCGGGCCGTTGACGTCGGTGGACGATGCGGTGATGCCGACCAGGGTATTGACGGCGGCGCCTTCCGCGATGGTGTTGGCCGCGGCGTCGCTGTCGGTCGGCGTCGAGGGCGGCGCATCGGCCACCGCGATCGTGAAGCTCTGCGACGAGACGAAGATGCCGTCGGTCGCCTGCACGGTAACGGCGTAGCTGCCGCCGGAGCTCTCGAAGTCGACTTTGGTGGGATCGGCGACGGTCACGACGCCGGTGTTGGCATCGATCTTGAAGCCGCCGTTCGAGGTATCCCCGATCAGCGAATAGGTGACCGGAAGCCCGACCAGGCTGTCGGAGTGCGCGGTGAGATTGACCGAGGTGTCGGCCGCGGCGCCTTCGACGACCGAATTACCGGTGGCGTTGGTGTCGACCGGTGCCGACAAGGCGCCGGGAATCGGCGGCCACAGCGTGCCGGGAGGGCAGCCGAGATAGAGATATTGCAGACCATACGTGTCGGCGAATGCCTGCGCGACCGGATCCAGGATGATATGGCCGTCGGCATCGAGATGAAGTTCGGGGCGGGTTAAACCACCGATTGTATAGGCAGGTATGATCGACATGAGAACTCCTGCGACCGGCATGGAAGCCGGTCAATAATTACAATTTTCGAGAAAGAGCCGGTGTGAAGCCGTTCACACCTTGAAGTTGATCTTGTGCGACCCGAGACCGCAGGGGGCCGCGCGCATTGCGCGAAAGCCGCACGCTCGACGGAGCCGTGACGTCAGCAAGTTCAAATGCGCTTGCCATTACGTAGTCGCCTCACTCACTCACGCCGCGACTGAAGCTCAATGAATGTTCAAGAAAAATGCGGCGGCCAATCAAATTTACCCTTTGGCAACCACGACCGTATTGGCGATGTTTCTGAGTGTCAATGTGAGGTTGCATGACATCGCACCGTTAACCTTGATCGCGCGACGCAGCGGGAGGTAGAGCGCAGCGATCAGCGCCGTGCTGCGGTTCCGTCGCGAGGTTTTTGCGGTGCATCCAAGGGCGGCGCATCGTGACAGGGGCGCATCGTGACAGGCATGTGTCACGTACCCGCCTTGTGATCGCTTGGCGATGCACGCAATGTGACGTCATCCACCGCGATAGGCCAGCGCCGTTGACCCTTTTGGCGTGAATTTTTAGAAGCGGCGTCTTAAGGCTTTCAGATTCCGCAAGTATTCGCTTGATCCCGCGGCCATCTTGAACAGACTGGGGCGCAGCTACATCTGTGACGTCCGCCGCGGCGATGTCGTGGCGGCCAACCTCGCCTGAATCACGGCAATTTCAATTGCGACGTTTGAAGTCTTTGGGGAGACGGACGTGAGTACGACTGACACAGCGGGGCGTCCGGCTCCGGCGAGTGCTTGTGAGCGCCATCCTATCCGCAGCCTTGGCTGGCGCGGCGCAGCGCCGATTGGCCTTCTCCTGGCGCTGACGCTGGGCGGCTGCGATGACAAGCCCCAGGCCCAGGCTGCGCCGCCGGCTCCGCCGGTGACGGTCGCCCAGCCGGTCAAGCGCACGGTCACCGACTGGGATGAGTTCACCGGTCGCTTCGAGGCGATCGAGGAGGTCCAGGTCCGCGCCCGGGTCGGCGGCTTCGTCAACAGCGTCGAGTTCAAGGACGGCGCCATCGTCCATGCCGGCGATCTGCTCTACATCATCGATCCGCGTCCGTTCGAGGCGGTGGCGCTGCAGGCCGAAGGCCAGCTCGCCGACGCCCGCGCCAGGGGCGAGCTGGCCAAGCGCGAGCTCGACCGTTCGCTGAGCCTGACGCTGAACCAGACCGTCACCGAAGCGACCGTCGACCAGCGCCGCCAGACCTTGCAGGCGGCGCGCGCCGCCGAGACCCAGGCCGAGGGTGTGCTGAAGGCGGCCCAGCTCAACGTCGAATTCACCCATGTGCTGGCGCCGATCACCGGCCGCGTCAGCCGCCATCTGGTCACGCAAGGCAATCTGGTGCAGGGCTCGGAAGGCGGCGCAACGCTGTTGACCTCGATCGTGTCGCTCGATCCGATCTACATCTATTTCGACGTCGACGAGGCGACCTATCAGCGCAACAGCAAGCTCTGGTTCGAGGGCAAGCGGCCGAGCTCGCGCGACACCGCGAACCCGGTGCAGGTGACGCTGACCGGCGAGACCAAGCCCTCGCATGAGGGCACGATGGACTTCCTCGACAACCGGCTCGACGTCTCGACCGCGACGCTGCGCAGCCGCGCCATCATTCCGAACAAGGATCTCTCGATCCTGCCCGGACAGTTCGGCCGCGTCCGCATCATCGGCTCCTCGCCCTATGAGGCGCTGCTGATTCCGGACACCGCTGTCGCCACCGACCAGTCGCGCAAGATCGTGTTCGTGGTCAAGGCCGACAATACGGTGGAGGCGAGAGCCGTGACGCTCGGCCCGCTCGACGAAGGCCTGCGCGTGATCCGCGACGGCCTCAAGGCGGAAGACAAGGTCATCATCGACGGCATCCAGCGTGCGCGCATCGGTGCCAAGGTGACCCCGCGTGACGGCAAGATCGGCGGGTAGCAAGTCATGAATCTTGGCAGTCTTTCCGTCAATCGGCCGATCCTGGCGATGGTTCTCTCCATCGTGCTGGTGATCGTCGGCGCGATCGCCTATCCGACCCTGCCGGTGGCCGAATATCCGCAAGTCGTGCCGCCGACCGTCGTGGTCAGCGCGCAATATCCGGGTGCCTCGGCGCAGACGATTTCCGACACGGTCGCAGCTCCGATCGAGCAGCAGATCAACGGCGTCGAGAACATGCTGTACATGTACAGCCAGGCGACCTCGAACGGCCAGCTCACCATCACCATCACGTTCAAGCTCGGCACCAATCTCGACCAGGCGCAGGTGCTGGTGCAGAACCGCGTCGCGATCGCAACGCCGCAGCTTCCGGAAGAAGTCCAGCGCAACGGCATCACCACGCGAAAGAACTCGCCCGACATCCTGATGGTCGTGTTCATGCTGTCGCCCGACGACAGCCTCGACCAGCTCTATATCTCCAACTACGCACTGTTGCAGGTCCGCGACCAGTTGCTGCGGCTCGACGGCATCGGCGACATCCAGATATTCGGCGCGCGCGACTATTCGATGCGGGTCTGGCTCGATCCGGACAAGATCGCCACGCTCGGCATGACCGCGACCGACGTGGTGGCGGCGATCCGCTCGCAGAATCTGCAGATCACCGGCGGGCAGATCGGCAGTCCACCGATCTCCGACCGCGCCTTCCAGCCCAACCTCACCTTCACCGGGCGGCTCAAGGACATCTCCCAATTCGAGGACATCGTCGTCAAGGCCGGCGGCGACGGACGCACCGTGCGGCTGCGTGACGTGGCGCGGGTCGAGCTCGGCGCGCTGGATTATTCGACCAACAGCTTCATGCTGCGCAAGACCGCGGTGGCCCTGCTGGTGACCCAGCTTCCCGGCTCCAACGCGCTGGCGACCGCCAAGGGCATTTCGGACACCATGGAGAAGCTGAAGGCGAGCTTCCCCAAGGGGCTCGACTACAATATCGGCTACAATCCGACCGAGTTCATCGCCCAGTCGATCCACGAGCTGATCAAGACCATCTACGAGGCGATGATCCTGGTCGTCATCGTGGTGCTGGTGTTCCTGCAGGGCTGGCGTCCCGCGATCATTCCGATCCTGGCGATCCCGGTGTCGCTGGTCGGCACCTTCGCCGCGATGTCGGCGCTCGGCTACGCCATCAACAATCTGACGCTGTTCGGCCTCGTGCTCGCGGTCGGCATCGTGGTCGACGACGCCATCGTCGTGGTCGAGAATGTCGAGCGTCACTTGCGCAATGGCCTCGGTCGCCGCGAGGCGGCGCTGAAGACCATGGAGGAGGTCGGCGGCGCGCTGGTCTCGATCGCGCTGGTGCTGTGCGCGGTGTTCGTGCCGACCGCGTTCCTCGGCGGCATCTCCGGGCTGTTCTTCCAGCAATTCGCCATCACGATCGCGGTCGCCACCGCGATCTCGTGCTTCTGCTCGCTGACGTTGTCGCCGGCATTGGCTTCGCAGATTCTCGTCGCGCATGAGGAGCACAAGAAGCCCGCGGCCTGGAACCTGATCGCGCGCGCGTGGCAGGGCTTTACGGGCCTGTTCAACCGCGCCTTCGACTGGTTGTCGAACTTCTATGCCGACCTGGCCGGCTTCGTGATCCGGCACCGGCTGATCATGCTGGTGGTCTATGTCTGTCTGCTCGGCAGCGCCGGCTGGCTGATCGCGACCACACCGCAAGGCTATATCCCCGCCCAGGATCGCGGCTACGTCATCGTGTCGGCGCAACTGCCCGGCGCGGCATCGCTGGCGCGCACCACTGCGATCGTGCGCCAGATCGAGAAGGCCGCGCTGGAGACGCCGGGCATCATCCGCGTCGCGGCCTTCGCCGGCCTGTCGGGCGCGACGCGAACCCAGGCGAGCAACGCCGCCGCGCTGTTCCCGGTGTTCGATGATCCCGAGGTGCGGCTGAAGAAGGGGCTGACCGCGTCCGCCATCACCGCCGATCTGCGCAAGCGGCTCGCCGGAATCGAGGGCGCGTTCATCATCGTGATTCCACCGCCTCCGATTCCGGGCATCGGCACCGGCGGCGGCTTCACGATGCGTATCCAGGATCGCCAGGGCCGCGGACCCGATCTGCTCGCGGCGGCGACCGACGAGCTTGTGGGCGCCGCGCGCAAGGCGCCGGGCCTGACCTCGGTGTTCTCGCCCTACACGGCCAACACGCCGCAGGTGTTCGTCGATATCGACCGCGTCAAGGCGCAGAAGCTCAACGTGCCGATCCAGAACGTCACGGACGCGATCGAGACCTATTTCGGCTCGACCTATGTCAACGACTTCAATCTGTTCGGCCGCACCTATCACGTCACCGCGCAGGCCGACCTCAAATTCCGCAAGGACAATGTCGATCTGGCCCGGCTGCGCACGCGCAACGTCAATGGCGACATGGTGATGCTCGGCAGCATCGTCGAATTCCGCGACGTCTCCGGTCCGGATCGCGTGGCGCGCTACAATCTCTACACGACGTCGGAGCTGCAGGGCGAGGCGCTGCCCGGCACCAGCTCGACGACTGCGATCGACACCATGAAGAAGCTCGCCGACCAGACGCTGCCGTCGGGCTTCGCCTATGAATGGACCGATCTGTCCTATCAGCAGGTCAACGGCGCCAATGCCGGTCTCTATGTCTTCCCGGTCTGCGTGCTGTTCGTCTATCTGGTGCTGGCCGCGCAATATGGCAGCTGGACGCTGCCGTTCGCGGTGATCCTGATCGTGCCGATGTGCCTGCTCGCGGCAACCATCGGCGTCCGCATCATGGGCCAGGACGTCAACATCCTGACCCAGATCGGCTTCGTGGTGCTGGTGGGGCTCGCGGCCAAGAACGCGATCCTGATCGTCGAGTTCGCGCGCGACATCGAACTCGAGGGACGGCCAAGGCTGGAAGCCGTCATCGAGGCCTGTCGATTACGGCTGCGGCCGATCCTGATGACGTCGTTCGCCTTCATCCTCGGCGTGCTGCCGCTGGTGGTGTCGACCGGCTCGGGCTCGGAGATGCGCCAGGCGGTCGGCGTCGCCGTGTTCTTCGGCATGCTCGGCGTCACGCTGTTCGGCCTCGTCTTCACCCCGATCTTCTACATGGTGGTGCGCAACCTCGCGGAAGGCAGGAACGAGGGCAAGCCGGTGGAGAAGCCGGCGGCAGTGGCGGGGTGAGGCGGCTGCCGCAATTTCCCTCGTCATTCCGGGGCGCGCGCAGCGCGAGCCCGGAATCCATAACCACGATCGTGAGTATGGATTCCGGGCTCACCGCTTCGCGATGCCCTCAGGTGCGCAATTGCGCACCGCGAATGACGGGGCATACTATTGGCTGAACCGAAAGTGATGGGCAGGCGCGGGGTTATAAAATAGTCTCGCGCCGATTTTTCTCGATAGAAACTGTAGGGAGAGCCAACAAAATGAAATCGGGATTTTTGGCCGCGGTCGCGGCGTGCAGCCTGCTGCTTGCGGCGCCGGCGGTGGCGCAGGGCGTCAAGATCGGCATCCTGAACGATCAGTCCGGCGTCTATGCCGACTACGGCGGAAAATACTCGGTCGAAGCCGCCAAGATGGCGATCGAGGATTTCGGCGGGGAGGTGCTCGGCCAGAAGATCGAGATGGTCACCGCCGACCATCAGAACAAGCCGGATCTCGCCGTTTCGATCGCGCGGCGCTGGTATGACGCCGACGGCGTCGACATGATCACGGAGCTCACCACCTCGTCGGTCGCGCTCGCGGTGCAGGAGCTGTCGAAGGAAAAGAAGAAGATCGACATCGTGGTCGGCGCCGCGACCTCGGCGATCACAGGTGCGTCCTGCACGCCCTACGGCTTCCACTGGGCGTTCGACACCCACGCGCTCGCGGTCGGGACCGGCGGCGCGCTGGTGAAGGCGGGCGGCGACAGCTGGTTCTTCCTGACCGCCGACTATGCGTTCGGCTACGCGCTGGAAAAGGACACCAGCGAGATCGTCACCGCGGCCGGCGGCAAGGTGCTGGGCTCGGTGCGCGTGCCGCTCAACTCGTCGGACTTCTCCTCCTTCCTGCTGCAGGCGCAGAGCTCGAAGGCGAAGGTCATCGGTCTCGCCAATGCCGGCCAGGACACCACCAACTCGATCAAGCAGGCAGCCGAATTCGGCATCGTCAAGCAGGGCCAGAAGCTCGCCGGCCTGCTGATGACGCTGGCCGAGGTCAACGGCCTCGGCCTCGAGGCGGCGCAGGGCCTGGTGCTGACCGAAGGCTTCTATTGGGACCACGACGACAAGAGCCGCGCCTTCTCGGAGCGCTTCTTCAAGCGCACCGGGCGGATGCCGAGCATGATCCATGCCGGCACCTATTCGGCGACCTTGAGCTACCTGAAGGCGGTGAAGGCTGCCGGCACCAAGGATAGCGAGGCGGTGGCCAAAAAGCTGAAGGAGCTGCCGGTCGACGACGCCTTCGCGCAGGGCAAGGTGCTGGAGAACGGCCGCATGGTCCACGACATGTATCTGTTCGAGGTCAAGAAGCCCTCGGAATCGAAGAAGCCGTGGGACTATTACAAGCAGCTCGCGGTGGTGCCCGGCGACCAGGCGTTCCCGAAGGCCAAAGACTCGGGCTGCCCGCTGACGAAGTGAGCCGTGGCTCGTGATGCGCAGCGCGCGCAACAACAAAGGTGTCGTCCCTGCCTAGTGCGCGGTTGCGCACGGAGCACGGACCCATAACCACCGTTGTCAGTTGTAGCGTCGGGCTGGAGCTCCAGCCTTCGCAAAACCACATCCTGTGGTTGATGGGTCCCGGGTCAAGCCCGGGACGACAGTGAGTGTGCGGCGCCGCCGCGCCCTCAATGCACCAGCCGCCACATCGCGCCACCAAGCGCGCCAATCCACAGCACGATGCAGGCCATGGCCTGGATCGCGAATCCACGGCTGCGTTTCGCCACCGCCTCGCGATAGCCGAGGAAGTAGAGAATGCGGCCGATGATCCAGATCGCGCCGAGCGCGGCGGCGCCGACGTCGCTGATGTAGATCGCGAACAGCCACAACGGAGGCAGGAAGATCGGCATCCATTCCAGCGTGTTCATCTGGATGCGGTAGACGCGCTCGAAATCGGCATTGCCCGTGATCGCCGGCAGCTTGACACCGTAGCGTGCGCGAGCGCGCGACACCTCGATCGAGGTGAACAGATAGAACGCGATGGCTAGGCAGGTGATGACGGCGGTGATGTGGTACATGTCGGGTGTGTCCTCGTTGCTTTTCTCAGTATCCCGTCAGTTCGAGATAGCCTAACCCGGCATGACTGCCCGCAAAACGGATCGGGCCTTCCCAGTAGGGAACGCTGGTTGCCATCCAGCTCTGCGGATTGAGCGGCGTGGTCTCGATCGAGAGGCCGCGCGATGGGAGCGATACGCGCCACGACGTCGGCAGCTTGCGGCTGCCGATCTCGCTGGCAGCAGTTGGCACGATGCTGTTGCCATCAGCTGCGATCTCGGTGGAGCGGCCGTCCGGCGTGATCCAGTTGCCGAACAGGTTCTCTCGGCCGTCCTTCTGGCGCAGCCGGTAGAGCATCAGCTTCTCGTCATTGGGCAGATGCAGCGAGAACCAGTCCCAGCCGGTTTGGTCGGAGGCGAGCGGCTGGCTGCTCCATTCGCGGTCCATCCAGGCGCGGCCCGTGACCTCGACCGATCTGTCGTCGATGACGATGCGGCCGGACGCCCCAAAGAACGGCTGGCTGTAGTAATAGGAGGCCTGGCCGCGATCCGACTTGCGGCTGTAGCCATGGTCGCCCTGCAGCACCAGCGGACGGTCGGCGTCGAGGCGGAGTGCATAGCTGAAATCGCTGCCCGAGGCCTTCAGCGCGAGCGGCGCTGTTCGTTGCGCATCGAAGCCGTCGAGCCCATCCATCTCCCAGGCGTCGATCCATGCACGGAACGGCGTGGCCACGACATCGGCCTGTCCGACACCGCCGCGCGCAAACGTCTCGCTGAAGCGATGTGTCGTGGCGCTCGTGACGGCGGCGTGGCCCATCCAGACCTGCTGGTTGGCCCAGCCTTCGACGTTGGCGCCAGGCCGCATCGCCTGGCGAAACAGCGTCCATTGCGCGCCATAGGCGGTGCCGTTGGCGTCGGCGAGGTTTGCGGTGACGTACCACCATTCGACCCGGAATTCTGGATGCGGGCCGTGGTCGGATGGAAACACGAATGGCCTGCCGGGGGCGACGGCGGCAAACCCTTCCGCACTCTCGCCGAGGCCGGCAAAGCCTTGCGCGAAGCTTTTGCCGCCCAGCGCAAGCGCCAGCGCGCCGCCGGCAAAGGCGCGGCGGGTGAGCCTAGCGCTCATTGACGAAGATCCTGATCAGCCTGGCCGGCTGCATGCGGGCCAGTCTAGCGACCGGGAGCGCTGCGGCACAGAGTGCCGCGGCCATCGCCACCGCCAGCAGCTCGATCAGCTGCAGCGGGAATACGTGGAACGGCAGCCGCCAGCCGAACGCCTTGACGTTGACGATCGCAAGCAGGCACCACGCCACCAAAAGGCCGAGCGGCAGCGCGAACAGCGCGGTGATCAGCGCGACCGCCATGGTCTTCAGCAGCTCGAGCGCGGCGAGCCGCCGCCGCGTCAGGCCGATCGCCCACAGCGGCGCGAGCTGCGGCAGCCGCGAATTGGCGAGCGTCAGCAGGCTGGTCAACAGCGCGATGCCGGCGACGCCGAGCGTGAAGGCATTGAGCGCCGCGGTCACTGAGAAGGTGCGGTTGAAGATCCGCTTTGACTCCGCCTTCATCGTCGCTTGGTCGGCGACGTTACGGTCGTCGAGTTCGAATTTTTGCTGCAGCGCCGCGATCAGCGGCGGGATCTTGTCCGGCACGACGCGCAGGCCCATCCGCGTCAGCGGCGTCTGCGGGAAGTATCGCGTCAGCGCGGCGAAATTGACCGCGATCTGGCCCTTGGGGTTGCCGTAATCGGCATAGATGCCGACGATCTCGAGCGGCCAGGGTCCGCCAGGCGTCGGCACCTCGATGCGATCGCCGAGGCCGAGCTTCATCCGTCGCGACAGCTGCTCGCTGACGAGGCAGGTGTCGCCGGGGCGCAGCTTCACCCAGGCATTCGCGGCGCTATCGAGCAGCGGCCAGTTGTCGCGATAAATGGCGTGATCGGGCAGGCCGAGCACCTCGATCGGCGCGCCGCCGAATTGGCTGTCGGCGCGGCCGCCGGGCAGGATCGCCTCGACCTCGGGCCGCTCGCGTAGCCATGCCTTGATCTCCTTGGCCTGGGTGTCGCTGGACGCATTGATGTAGACGTCGGCAGCGAGGCGGCCGTCGAGCCAGACCAGGAAGGTGCGGTTGAAGCTCGACACCATGGTGCCGACACCGACATTGACCGCAAGCGCCAGCAGCAGCGCCATCAGTGCCAGCGATAATCCGGAGAGCTGCTGGCGGCTGTCGGCCCAGAACCAGATGCTGACAGGCTGGCGCGCGCTGCGCTGGCCGAGCGAGAGCGCGATCTGCAGCACCATCGGCAGGATCAGCGCCGCGCCGAGCATCAGCGCGGCGAGCACGGCAAAGCCCGCGATCAGCGAATCGCCGAACCGGATCAGGCCGGCGGCGGCCGCGAACACGGCAAGCGCTGCCGTGCTCTGGACCATCAGCCAGCGCCGCTGCGCCTGCTGCCAGGCCTGCGGCTGCGCCGTGCTCAGCACCGGCATCCGGATCGCCTTGGCGAGGCTCGCGGCCGCCGCGGCGAGCGCGCCCACAATGCTGATGGCGATGCCGGCGAACCACCAGGCAGGCTTGAGCGAAAGCTCGCCGGGGATCTGCGCGCCATAGAGGCCGCGCAGCGACGCCGCGACATCGGGCAGCAGCGCCGCCGCGATGAGATAGCCGCAGACCAGGCCGATCAGGCCGGCGATCAGCGCCAGCGACACCAGCTCGATCACAAGCACGGTGTTGAGCAGCCGCGCCGAGACGCCGCAGGCACGCAAGGTGCGCAGCATCGGCAGCCGCTGCTCGAAGGCGAGGCCGACGGCGGAATTGACGATGAACAGGCCGACGAAGAACGACAGCAGACCGAAGGCGGTGAGGTTGAGATGGAAACTGTCGGTGAGCCGTTCGAGGTCGCTCTCTGCGCTCGGCGCGACCAGACGGAGCTTGTCGCCGACGATGCTGTCGAGCGTCGCGCGCGGCGCCTTCGACTTGCCGACCAGCAGACGCGAGACCTGATCCGGCAGTTTCAGGATAGTCTGCGCGATGCCGATATCGACCACCAGCGCACCCGGCGTGAGCTCGCTCTGCACGCGCAACGGCGGCAGTGCGACGCCGTTCGCCTGTGGCCGCTCGCCTGGCTTGAGACCGAGATCGCGCAACGTCTCCGGCGCCACCAGCATCTCGCCGGGCGGCGTGACGAAGGCTTGCAGATTGCCGCGCGCGACCGCCGGCGCGTTGCCGACTTCGGTCGGCAAGGTCACCGGCTCGACGCCGAGCAGGCGGTAGCTGCGTCCGTCGATCTGGATGCGGCCCTCCAGCATCGGCGACACCGGCCAGCCGGCACGGCGCAGATCGACGAACCATTTTTGCGGGAAGGTCGCGCCGTCCTTCGCCACCAGCATCGCGGTGCGTGCGCCGCCGAAGGTGGCCGCGGCGCGGTCATAGGCGTTGCGCGCCTGCTGGTTCAGCGCCTGCACGCCGCTCCACAGCGCGGTCGCCGAGATCAGGCCGATCAGCAGCGTCGCGAGCTGCATCGGATGTCGCCGCCAGTGGCTGAGCAGCACGGCCAGTATCCAGAGAGGTCGCCTCACGCGATCACCCCGGCGTGGAGCGTGACCTGGCGGTCCAGCGTCGCGGCAAGCCGTGCGCTGTGGGTGACCATCAGGAAGCCGCAGCCGGTGCGCGCCACGAGATCGCGCGCCAGCCGCAGCACCTCGTCGGCGGTGTCCTCGTCGAGATTGCCGGTCGGCTCGTCGGCGAGCAGCAGCAAGGGCTTCGGCGCCAGCGCGCGGCCGATCGCGACGCGCTGCTGCTGGCCGCCGGACAATTGCTCGGGATAGCGCTTGAGCAGGCTTTTCAGGCCGAGCCGCTCGACCAGCTCGTCATGCCAGTTGGCATCGTGCCGGCCGGCGATGCGTGACTGGAAGACGAGATTGTCCGATACCGTCAGGCTCGGGATCAGATTGAACTGCTGGAACACGAGGCCGAGCCGGTCACGGCGCAATTCGGCGCGGCCGGCATCGTTGAGCCCGGAGACGATAGTATCGGCGAGCCTGATCTCGCCGCCATCGGCGGCGTCCAGCCCCGCGATCAGGTGCAGCAGCGTGCTCTTGCCGCTGCCGGATTCGCCGGAAAGCGCGACGCTCTCGCCGCTTGCGACGGCGAGATCGACGCCGCGCAGCACGGCGACATCCTCGCTCGCCGAGCGATAGCTCTTGGTCAGTCCGGTGATGCGGAGCAGGGCTTTGGTCTGGTCAGGCGAAGCGATGGGCTGATCTCACTGCGGCTTCTGGTACTTCAGGACAAACTCGTCGATCGGCACCGGCGCCTTGAAGACGGGGATGTCCCTGGGGTCCTCAGCATGATGCAGGAAATCGCCCTCGGCGGCCAGCTTGAAGCCGGCGGCCTCGACCTCCTGCTTCAACGTGCTCTCCTCGATCCGGTGCAACGTCTTGGCGACACTCGTGCCTTCGCCCGGCTTGGCCGAATGGTCGGCGATGATGAGGAAGCCGCCGGGCTTCAGCGCGGCGAACATCTTCCTGTTCATCGCGGCGCGGTCGACCTCCATATAGGTGATGTCGTGATAGGCGAAGAAGAAGGTGATCATGTCGAGGTTCTTGGCCTCGGGCGGGATCGGGTCGTCATAGTTGCGCACGACATGCACGACGTTCTTCATCGCGCCCTTCTGGGCGCGGGTGTCGAACTTGTCCTTGACGAAGCGCTCGAGCACCGCAGCCGAGTCCTGCGCATAGATCTTGCCGGAAGGGCCGACGGTACGCGCCAACAGCTCGGTGCTGTAGCCAGCGCTCGCCTCCATGTCGAGGATCGCCATGCCGGGTTTGACGCCGGCAAAGGCCAGCATTTTTGCGGGCTGGCGGCGCTGGTCGACCTGCCGGTCGGCGTCGCTGCGGTCGGGCGCGGCGACGATCGCCGCGTAGTCCGGATTGGCGGCGTCCTCGGCGCGAACGGCCTGGATGGCGAGCAGGGCGGCGGCCGCGACCGCGGTGCTGAAGGCCGCGCGACGGATCGATCTGTTCATGAAATAATCCCGGCTGTGATGGCTCCCGAACATAACAGCGGGCGCATGACAGATCATCGCTGCAATGCCGTGGCGACGCGATCGTGATCGGATCGCCGGTGTGCAATGCGCGACGCGGGATGGCGTCGCACGGGGCCACAGACCCCGGGAAATGCGCAGTTGCGTTGCGCCGCAAGGCGTGGCTAGCATCGCCGGCAGGGGCCGATCTCACAGAACCAAAAACGACGCGGGGAGCCAGACATGACGACGCAACCGACGCCCAGGGCAACGCCCGAGGGCGCCTGGAAGATCACCTTCCTCCTGTTCCTGTTCATGGTGGTGAATTTTGCGGACAAGATCGTGGTTGGGCTTGCCGGCGTGCCGATCAAGACCGAGATGGGCCTCACCCAGGAGCAGTTCGGGACGCTCGGTTCGTCCTTCTTCTACCTGTTCGCGATCTCGGCGATTGTGGTCGGCTTTATCGTCAACAGCGTGCAGACCCGCTGGGTGCTGTTGATCCTGGCGCTGATCTGGTCGCTGGCGCAGTTTCCGATGCTCGGCACCGTCAGCTTCACCACGTTGATGATCTGCCGCATCATCCTCGGCGCCGGCGAGGGGCCCGGCTTTTCGGTTGCCGCGCATGCCATCTACAAATGGTTCCCGGATGAGAAGCGCACGCTGCCGACCGCGATCCTGTCGCAGGGCTCGGCGTTCGGCGTGATCCTCGCTGTGCCGGCGCTGAACTGGATCATCGTCAATCACAGCTGGCATTATGCGTTCGGGGCGCTCGGCGTCGCAGGCTTGCTCTGGACTTTCGCCTGGTTCGCGCTCGGCAAGGAGGGGCCGCTGGTGCCTGCCGCTGCGATCGCCGCCAGCGAGGCGCGAATCCCGTATTGGAAGCTTCTGACCTCGCGCACCTTCATCGGCTGCGTGATCGCGACCTTCGGCGCCTATTGGGCCTTGTCGCTCGGGCTCACCTGGTTCACCTCCTTCATCATCGAAGGACTCGGCTTCAGCCAGCAGCAGGCCGGCTTCGTCTCGATCTTGCCTTGGATATTCGGTGCAACGATCGTGATCCTCACCGGCTGGATTTCGCAGTTGATGCTGGCGCGCGGTTTCACCACCCGTGGCGCGCGCGGCGTGCTCGGTTCGGTGCCGTTGATCGTCGGCGGCTGCATTCTTGCCACGCTGCCGCATGTAGCGCCCGGTGGGCTGATGATCGCGCTGCTGGTGATCGGCTCCGGCTTGTGCGGCTCGATCTATGTGGTCTGTCCGCCGATGCTCGGCGAGTTCACGCCGGTGTCGCAGCGCGGCGCCGTGATCGCGATCTACGGCGCGCTCTACACGATCTCCGGCATTTTGGCGCCGATGGTGATGGGTGGCGTGATCCAGCATGCGGCGACGCCGATCGAAGGCTACATGACCGGCTTCACCATCAATGCGGCGATCATGGCCGGCTCCGGCGTGCTCGGCTTGCTGCTGCTGTGGCCCAACACCGAGCGCGCCAGACTGACCGGGCGGGCGGACGCACAGCCCAAATTTGCGGGAGCGCGATGACCCGCTACAGACTCCATTGCATCGGTGCGTCCGGCAATTCCTACAAGCTGGCGCTCTATCTGAATTGCGCCGGTCTCGACTGGGAGCCGGTCGGGGTCGACTTTGCCGGCGGCCAGACCCGCGATCCAGCCTGGCGCGCCAGCACCAACGCCATGGGCGAGGTGCCGGTGCTGGATGTCGACGGCCAGCTGATGTCGCAGTCAGGCGCGATCCTGGTCTGGCTTGCGGAAACCACCGGCAAGTTCGCGCCGACCGACGACCAGCGCTACGAAGCCCTGCGCTGGATCATGTTCGATAATCACAAGTTCACCAACAATCATGCGATGCACCGGTTTCAGAGTTCGTTCATGCCGGAGCCGGTGCATCCAGCGATCCTGTCGTTCCTGCGCGCACGCACCGAGGCGAGCTTTGCGATCGCCGACAGGCATCTCCGCGATCGTGCCTTCATGCTCGGCGACAGCCCGACCATCGTGGATTTCTCGATGGCAGGCTATGTGTACTACCCCAAGGAGGAGACCGGCTTCGACATCGCGACGGATTTTCCGTCGCTCGATGCTTGGCGCGAGCGTATCGCCGCGCTGCCCGGCTGGAAGCCGCCGTATGAGCTGATGCCGGTTGGCTCGGATCTGCGGCGCACGATGCGCCGATAGAAGGCCGTTCTGATCGCTATGCGCTAACCGCTTGCTCGACTTCGCCCCTCCTGCGGGAGGAGAGGCGGGAGTTCGTGGCAGCGGCGTTGTTCTAATGCAATCCCTGCGCGCCGCGCACGAGCTTGCCCGGCCTTGCGCCGGTGGCCTGGCCGCCGCGGCGGGTGACGACGCCCGACACGATCGTCGCATCGTAGCCGTCGACCTGCTGCAGCAGGCGGCGGCCGCCGACCGGGAGGTCGTAATGCACCTTGGGCGGATGCAAATGCAGTCGGTCGTAGTCGATCACGTTGACGTCGGCCTTGAAGCCGGGTGCGATCACGCCGCGATCGGTGAGCCCGACCGACAGCGCGGTCTTGCGCGACTGCGCCGCGACCACGAACGGGATCGACAGCTTTTCACCGCGGCTGCGGTCGCGGGTCCAGTGCGTCAGCAGATAGGTCGGGAAGCTGGCGTCGCAGATGATGCCGCAATGCGCGCCGCCGTCGGAGAGGCCCGGCACTGCGCTCGGCTCACGCAACATTTCGCGCACCGCATCGAGATTGCCATCGGCGTAATTGAGGAACGGCACATAGAGCATGCCGCGGCCTTCGTCGGTCAGCATCGCGTCGTAGGCGAGTTCTTCCGGTCGGCGACCCTGACGACGCGCCTGCGCGCCGAGCGCGTTTTCCGGCGGCTGTTCGTAGTCCGGAGGATCGCCGAGCAAATACATCTTGTCGTAGTTCGGACGGAAGAACAGCGGATCGTCGGTCGAGGTCGGCGTTTCATTCAGGATCGCAGCGCGGACTTCGGGCTTGCGCAATTGCACAATTCGCTCGGCCAGCGGCAGTTTTGCGATCGCACGATAGGTCGGATGGGTCTGGAAGGGATTGCGCGACAATTCCAGTCCAAGCAGCAGCCCGACCGGGCGCGCGGCGATCTGGGTGGTGATCGACAGGCCGCGACCGGCGGCCTCGTTGATGGTGTCCATGGTCTGACGCCAGCGACGCGGCGCCTTGTCGGCCTGCGCCACCGAGAACGAGATCGGACATTTGGTGTTCTCGGCAACCCGCAGCATCATCGGCAGGTCCTCGTGCACGGTGCTCTGGTCGAGCACGAATTGCAGCACGCTGCGGCCGACGCCGTGCATCGCGCCGGCGATCGCGGTCAGCTCATCTTCACCAGCTTTCAGCGTCGGTGTGTAATCGCCGGTCGAGGTGCGGTGATTGAGGGTGCGCGAGGTCGAGAAGCCGAGCGCACCGGATCGCACCGCGTCGCCGGCGAGTTTCGCCATCGCGAGGTTGTCCTCCGCCGTAGCCGGATCGCGGCGTGCGCCGCGCTCGCCCATCACATAGACCCGCAGCGCGGCATGTGGCAGTTGCGCGCCGATATCGATGTCGAAATCGCGCTTCGACAGCCATTCCATGTAGTCGGGGAAGCTTTCCCAGGCCCAGGGAATGCCGGCATTGAGCACCGGCTCCGGGATGTCCTCGACGCCTTCCATCAACTGGATCAGCCGGACGTGATCGCTCGGCCGGCACGGCGCGAAGCCGACGCCGCAATTGCCCATGATCGCGGTGGTGACGCCGTTCTGCGATGACGGCGTGATGTCCTGGCTCCAGGTCACCTGGCCGTCGTAATGGGTGTGGACGTCGACGAAGCCGGGCGTGACGAGCTTGCCGCGCGCGTCGATCTCTTCCTTGCCTTTGGCCTGCACCTTGCCGACTTCGCTGATCTTGCCGCCGCTGATGGCGACATCGGCTTCATAGAGGTCGCCACCCTTGCCGTCGGCGATTGTGCCGCCGCGGATCACGAGGTCGGGGGTCGAGGTCATGGCACTTCATCCCGTGGCTGTTCTTGGTTGGCGGCATCATGGGTGACCCCCTGATGCTGTCAACCGCCGCGGGTGAGGCTCTGGGATGCGCCTGTGGCGTTTTCGAGCAGCGAGCACGTCCGTCCGCCCGGCGGAAATTCGTTCCGCCGGGAAACCCGCTCAGGCTTGCCGTGCGCCGAAGAAGGCTGTCTTCTGGGTTTCCTGCGCCTGCGACCTGGCACGCACGCGCATCAGATCCTTCCAGCCGATGTAGCCGACGAGGCGCTGATCCTCGCGCGAGATCACCGGCAGATGCGAGATGTTGACCTGCATCAGGCGGTCGGCGAGCCGATCGAGGAATTCATCGGGATAGGCGACGGAGATCTTGCTGCCCGCCAACAGCTGCTTGAGCGTCGCGGTGCGGTGCTTGCCGGCGCGGCGCCAGCGCAGCACCGACGGCGGATCGATCACCCCGAGCACGTGATGGTTGGCATCGACCACCGGGAAGCTCGGATGTCCGGTCTTCGGATTGGTCAGGAAGGCGGCCGCGCCATGCAGCGTCATGGTATCGGAGACGCTCTCGACCGCCTTGGTCATGACGTCGCGCACCCGCGTCAACGCAAAGGGATCGACGCGATATTCGCGCACCAGATGGTGGCCACGCCGCGCGACCTTCTCGGTGAGGATCGAGCGCCGCATCAGCAGCACCGTGACGCCATGCGCGGTGCCGCAAGCCGCGATCAGCGGCAGCAGCACGTGGGTGTTGCCGGTGAGCTCAACGGCGAAGAAGGTCGCGGTCAGGGGCGAGCGCATCGTGCCGCCCATCGTCGCCGCCATCGCCAGGAGCGCCCAGAATCCGGGGCTCGCGTCCGGCAGATAGCCGCTCAGCGCCGTGCCCATCGCGCCGCCCATGATCAACAGCGGCGCCAGCACGCCGCCCGAGGTGCCTGAGCCGAGCGCGACCGACCAGATCACGGCCTTCACCACGAGCAGCAGCAGCGCGGCCTTCAGCACCACGTCGCCGCGCAGCATCGAAGCGAGATTGTCGTAGCCGACACCGAGCGCCTGCGGCTCGATCAGCCCGCCGAGGCCGACCACCAGGCCGCCGATCAGCGGCCACCACATCCAGTGGATCGGCAGCTTCAGGAAGAAGTCCTCGCAGCCATAGACGAGCTGGGTCAGCACGCCCGACAACAGCCCGGAGAGGATTCCGATCAGCATCCAGGCGCCGAGCTGGAGCACGGAGATGTCGACGCCGCCGGCGAACGGGAACAGCGGCGCCGGCATGTGCAGCAGGCTGCGCTCGACCGCGGCCACCACGGCGGCGACGGTGACGGGGATGAAGCTGCGCGGCGTCCATTCGAACAGCAGGAGCTCGACCGCGAGCATGATCGCGGCGATCGGCGTTCCGAACACGGTGGTCATGCCGGCGGCGGCGCCCGCCACCAGCAGTGTCTTGCGCTCATTGTCGCTGACCGGGAGCATCTGTGCGATCAGCGAGCCGATCGCGCCGCCGGTCATGATGATCGGACCCTCGGCGCCGAACGGGCCGCCGGTGCCGATCGATATCGCCGACGACAACGGCTTCAGGATCGCCACCTTGGGGTCGAGCCGGGACCGGCCGAGCAGGATGGCTTCGATGGCTTCCGGAATGCCGTGGCCGCGGATCTTCTCGCTGCCGAAACGCGCCATCAGGCCGATGATCAGCGAACCCGCGACGGGGACCAGCACCGTCCACAGGCCGAGCGGCGAATCCTGCAGCTTCAGATCGGCGAAGCTGAACCGGCCGAAATAGGCGATGTTGGTGGCAAGCTTGATCAGTTGCAGCAGCCCGGCCCCGGCCAGCACGCCGGCGCTGGCGACAAACACCGCGATCGCCGAGATGATCACGACGCGCGGATCGGTCGTGAAGTCGCTCAACAGGTGGCTCGCCTTGTGGCTGGCTTTGGCGGAGGCGCTCGATTTGGTGGAAATGACGCTCATGGTCGGCGATGGGCCCGGATCAGTTGACTTTGGCCGGCGTCATATCGCATTGCGATATAATTACAAGCAGGAGACATCGAATGGCAGCGTTGAAAAAACCCCCGAAATCGCCGGCCCGCCCCCCAAAGCGGGTTCCGAGCCAGGCCGATTACGAGACGCTGTCGCAATTTCGCTATCTGATCCGGTGCTTTCTGGAGTTCAGCCAGGATGCCGCCAAGGCTGAGGGGCTGACCCCGCGCCAGCACCAGGCGCTGCTGGCGATCAAGGGATTTCCGGGCGGCCGCCCGGTTGCGATCGGCGACCTGGCCGAGCGGCTGCGGCTGCGCCACCACACCACGGTCGAGCTGGTCGATCGGCTGTCCGAAGCCGATCTGGTCGAGCGTGTGCTCGATCCGGCCGACCAGCGCAGGGTCCTGCTCAGGCTAACCGATCGCGCGGCCGCGCATCTCGCCCAGCTCTCGGCGGTCCATCTCGATGAGCTGTCGCGGATCGAGCCGCTGCTGAAGCAGGTGCTGGCCCCACGGGCGGAGTGAATGCGTCCGCTGCGGCTATGCCGCCGCGGCAATTTGCGCCGGCTTGCGTTCGGTCGCCAGCGTCAGCAGCACGGTCAGCACCATGAAGATCACGGAGGCGCCGAACACCCAGTGCGGCATGTGCTGATCCATGATCCAGCCGAACAGTAGCGGGCTGACGATGCCGCCGAAATTGAAGCCGGTGGAGACGATGCCGAACGCCCGGCCGGCGGCGCCGGCTGGTGCGGCGTTGCGCACCATCATGTCGCGGGAGGGCGCGATCACGCCGCCGAGGAAGCCGGCAAGCCCCATCGCCAGGGTCAGCGCCGCGGACGGCAGATTGACCAGCGCGATCAGCAGCACGAGGACGGCATTGGCCGCGAAGCAGGCCGCGGCGACCTGGCTATGGCGGTCGGTCCAGTCGGCGAGATAGCCGCCGGCGAGCACGCCGACGGCGCTGGCGCCGAGGAACGCGGTCAGCGCGACGTTGGCGGTCGAGAACGAGGCGCCATAGCCGCCCATCAGCGCCACCACGCCGAAATTGTTGATGCCCGAGGTCGACAGGCTGAGCAGGGTGAAGAACACGGTCAGCACCATCAGAGCCGGTGTGATCACGCTGGCCTTCGGTGCCGCATCGCTCTTCGCCTTGTTCTTGTTGGCGCCGGCATCGGGAATGCCGAGCACGATCAGGAACAGCGCGACCAGCGGGCCGATCGCGCCGGCGACAATCAGCGCGCCGTGGCCGCCGATGGTGGCGACCAGCGCCGCCATGATCGCCGGCGCCACCGCGCCACCGAGGAAGCCGGCGAAGGTGTGGATCGAGAAGGCGCGGCCCATCCGCGCCTCGTCCATATGCGCCGAGAGGATGGCGTAATCGGCCGGATGATAGACGCTGTTGGCGAACCCCAGCAGCACGGCGCAGACGATCAGCGACGTGTAGCTCAGGTGCAGCCCGAGCGCGATCAGCGCGCAGCCGCCGAGCGTGAGTCCGATCAGCAGGATCTTGCGCGCACCGATATGGTCGGCGAGGTAGCCGATCGGCGCCTGGGTCAGCCCGGAGGTGACGGCAAACACCGTGAGCGCGAAGCCGAGCTCGACATAGCCGACGCCGAGCTGCGCTTTGAGGAACGGGATCAGCATCGGCAGCACGAAGATGTGGAAGTGGCTGACCCAATGCGCGACCGAGATTCCCGTCAGCGTGCGGACGGCGCTATCGGCTTTCGCTTGCTGCGGTGCGGCCAGAACGTCGACCATTCCTGAGAAATCCTATTTTTAACAAGCCCCGGCAGGCCGGGGGAAAATAGAGGCTGGCCGCTAATTGTCCATCAACGCGGCTGCATGGCTGCCCCCGGCATGGGCGTGCCGGATCGACACATGCGGCATTAAAGGCGGCGACAAAATGCGGCGCCGCGAGGATGATCGGCCATGATCGACGTCAAAAAGCCGCTGCGGGTGCTGCTGCCGGAGGGATCCAGCACCTCCGGCCGCGAGGCGGTGACGATCCTGGGAATGGCCGGCCATCATGTCGAGGTCTGCGATCCCTCGCGCTGGTGCCTGGCGCGCTATTCGCGCTTTGTCCGCAAATTCCATCATTGTCCGGGCTTGCGCAGCGACCCCTTCGGCTTCCTGCGCTTTGTCGAACGGCTATTGGCGGCGCAGCATTTCGACGTGCTGCTGCCGACGCATGAGCAGGGTTTTTTGTTCGCCCGAGCCGCCGCGCGCCTGATGCCGCGCGCCGGTCTCGCTTTGCCGGATTTTGCCGCCTACCGCACCGTGCACGGCAAGGCCGGCTTCAGTAGGCTGCTCGACCGGCTCGGCTTGCCGCAACCGCCGACCCGGATCGTGGGCTCGGCCGACGAATTGCGCGAGGCGATCCGGTTTCCGTCCGTGGTCAAGACCTCGATCGGCACCGCCAGCCGCGGTATCTGGTTCGTGCGCGATACGGGCGATCTCAATCGCGCGCTGTACGATCTCGAGTCGGCCGGCGATTTTGCCGGCGAGGTGCTGGTGCAGGACCTCATCACCGGCACTGTCGAGAAGGCGCAGTCGGTGTTTTGCCGCGGCAGGTTGCTGGGCTTCCATGCCTATCGGCAGGTCGCGCCCGGCATCGGCGGCGGCGAGGCGATCAAGGAGAGCGTCAGCCGTCCCGCGATCGGCAGCCAGCTAGAGACATTGGGTGCGCATCTCGGTTGGCACGGCGCCCTGTCGGTCGACGTGATGATGCCGCTCGACAGTGCAACGCCGCTGTTGATCGATTGCAATCCGCGGCTGGTCGAGCCTTTCAATGCGTACCGCGCCGGCGCCGATCTCGTCGACCTCCTGCTGCGCGTCTCGCTCGGCGAGACGTCGACGCCGCTCGCTGAGAGCCGTGACGGCGTGCGCACGCATCTGGCGATGCAGGCGCTGCTCGGCAGCGCCTCGCGCGACGGCACCAGGCGCGATCTGATCCGGGAATGCGGCCGCATCGCAGCGGGCAAGGGCGCCTATCGCGGCAGCAGCGAGGAGCTGACGCCAGTGCGGCTCGATTGGCCGAGCGCCGTGCCGCTCGCGATGACCGCCGCGCTGCTGCTGACCTCGCCGCAGCTCGCCACGCCGCTGGCGCGCGGCGGCTTCGGCGCGCATCTGCTGGATCGGGAGAGTGCCGCTGCGATCGAGAGCGGGGATTTCTTGCAGGATATTTCAACACGTCGTCCCGGCGAAGGCCGGGACCCATAACCACCAATAGCTGTTGTTACGCGGTGCTGGGCCGCAGCTCGCTTCAACGATGCGCCCCTGTGGTCATGGGTCCCGGCCTTCGCCGGGACGACAGCCTACTACAACGGCTCATCATCATTGCCGTAGCGATCGAGCTTCGGCGTGGCGATGTCGCCGTCTTCGTAAAACTCGTCGTCCTGCGGTGGCGTCGGCGGCGGAGGCTTCTTCGATTTGTCGTCGGACTTGGCGGCGCCTTTGGTGTTCCTTCCGGGCTTGCCCATGCGTTTCCCCTGCGCAACGGATCGATTGCGGGAAATTCTACTCCTGTTCATGAGCGCGCGTAACGCAGGATTGATGCAGTGACCTGGAGAGCCTCGAGCCGGCAAGGGCTGTCATCGACCGGAAAATTACGCTAAAATCGATCCAAGGAGATCACTCATGGCTCTCAACATCTTGCCGCCCACCGCGGACGGTTTTCGTCTGCATCCGGTGGCACCGCGTCATGCGCCAATGTTCGGTTTTGCGCTGCTCACGGTGTCGTGTGCGCTGGCGAGCTTCGCGCTGGCCTGCGCAACGCCGTTTGCCGCGTTCGCCGTCGTCGCGGCAGCGATGCTGCCGCAGCGTCCGGCGCTGCTCGTCGTCGCCGGCGCATGGCTCGTCAATCAGGGAATTGGCTTTGCTGCGCTTCATTATCCGATCGATGCTTCGACGATCGCCTGGGGCTTGGTGATCGGTGCGGCGGCGCTGGCCGCGACGGCCGTATCGTCGGCCGTGCTCAGATCGTTGCCGGCGAACCGAACGCCGCTGATGCTGGCCATCAGCCTGGTCTGCGCCTACGCCGCATACGAGCTCGTTCTGCTGGCTGCCACGCCGGTGCTCGGCGGCGCCGGCGCCTTCACCACCGCCATCATGGCCCGCATCGGCGGGCTCAATGTCCTGTGGCTGATCGGGCTGGTCGCAGCCTGCGAGATCGTGCGGTTGCTCAACCCGTTTGGGCGTGGCCGGCCGGTTTCGAACTGAGCGCTCTGCGCGGTGGTCATGTAGCCCGGATGGATCTATCCGAGAGCGACAGGCCCACCGGCTTTCTTCCACGCGTCGATGCCGCCTTCGATGTGGGCGGTATTCGCCAGCCCGGCCTTCTTCGCGGCCGCCACCGCCATCGCCGAGCGCTCGCCAAAGGCGCAGAAGAACACGATGCGACGGCCGGTCGCGGCCGCGACTTCCCGCAGCATGCCGCCCGGTTTGAGATTGTCTGAGATCGCGGGATAGGGCGCATGCAGGGCGCCGGCGAGCATGCCGTGCTTGCTGCGCTCGCCGCTCTCGCGCAGATCCACCAGAAGGATGTCGGGTCGGCCGAGGCTTGCGATGGCGTCGCATGCGGACAGCGAAAGGCCTTGCTTCGCGAGTTCATCCTGGTGCAGGCCGACATGCATGTTGGCGGGCAGCACCACATCCATCAGCTTCGGGTTCGGCAGATTGAGGTTGTTCATCAGCTCGACATAGTCGTCGATCGATTTCACCTGCAGCCGCGGATTGTAGCGCTTCTCCTCGCCGATGGTGGAAACGGTGTCGCCCTTGTAGTCATGCGCGGGGAACACCATGGTTTCCTCGGGCAGCTTCAACAGCCGATTGAAGATCGAATCATACTGCGCCCGCGCGCTGCCGTTCTGGAAATCGGTGCGGCCGGTGCCGCGGATCAACAGCGTGTCGCCGGTGAAGACGCGGTCGCCCATCAGATAGCTGTAGGAATCGTCGGTGTGGCCGGGCGTATACATCGCCTCGAGGCAGAGGCCCTCGATCGTCACTTTGTCGCCGTCGGCGACGCGCATCGACACCACGTCGGCTTTGCTCTGCTCGCCCATGATGGTGATGCACTGGGTGCGGTCGCGCAGCTCGGCCAGCCCCGTGACGTGATCCGCATGCAGGTGCGTGTCGACCGCCTTGACCAGCCTGAGATCGAGTTCCTGCAGAAGCTTGCAGTAGCGGTCGGCCTTCTCCAGCACCGGATCGAGGATCAGCGCCTCGCCACCGGCGCGGCTCGCGAGCAGATAGCTGTAGGTGCCGGACACGCTGTCGAACAGCTGGCGAAAGATCATGACGGCTTACCTATTCTATGGACCGACTCTCCGGGAGGAGATTATTCCATAGATGGGGGCTGTTCAAAGTAAATCCATCCCTTGAGGCAGGTCCTCTCCATCACGTCGTCCTGGCGAAAGCCAGGACAACACGGGATGCCTACGGCCGCACGTAGCTCCAGCCCTGCTCCTGCAACTCCATCAGATGCACCACGCCCGACGGCACGATGGTGGCGTCCGGGACCACCGAGATCGCGTGGCCCTCCGCCTTCTCCATGCCCTGCTTGGTGTTGTTGCAGGCGGAGAACTGGATCTTGCCGGGGAAGACCTGGTCCTTCAGCCGCTTGATGCGATCCTGCACCGGCGAGGTGTCGCTGCGCAGCATGTTGAGGCCGGGGCCGTAGGTGACGATGTCGATCTCCACGTCCTCGTTCTTGGCGCGGTAATATTCGATGACGTTGGTCGCGTTGTTGAGCGCGAGATTCATGATCTGCGGGTCGTTCTGGTCGACCTGGGTCGCGATGCGGTGCGGCTTGTCGGCGGCGAGGGCGCCGGTCGCGAGCGCGACCGAGAGAGCTGCGATGGCAGCAAGACGGCGAAGCATGGCAAAACTCCTCAAGGCCGAACCAACGTGTATCCGTTTTCGGTCAGCAGCAGGATCTGCGCGACGCCGACCTGCACCGGCGTGGCGGCGCTGATGTAATCGGGCCGCTTGCCGGTGTCGCGTTCGATGGTGTCGACGGTGTTGAGGCAGATATCGACCCGCGCGCCCTGCGCGACCAGGCTTTCCACCAGCTTGCGGTTCGGATTGTCTGATTTGAGCAGATCGATGCCCGGGCCGAAGGCGACGATCTCGACCGCGACCTTGTCGGGGTCGTAGTGCTTCATCAGATTGTTGGCGACGCTGATGACGAGGCCCTGCTTCTTCGGATCGTTGTCGGAGAGTTGCAGCACGATTTTGTGCTCGGCGAACGGCTTGTCCTGCAGCGGCGCGAGCTGGGCGCGGACGAGAGGTGTCGCGAGCGTGAGCGCCGCGAAGCACAGCATCGCGATGATCGGGCGCCGCATCAGCCGAGCCCCGTCATGCCCGGATTGTCCTCGACGCCTTTCAGCGTCACGCCCGGTGCGTCGCGGTTCGGCGGCCGGCCGGCGCGCAGATGCTTTGCGACGACGTCCCAGACCGGGGCGCCGCTCTGCTGGTTGACCGAGGCCCAGCCCGCCACCTTGTAGTGCCTTTCGGCTTCCAGATGCCGGCCATTGCCGAGCTTCAGCTCAGAGATGCGCTTGCCGACGGATTCCGCCGGCGTGCAGGTGTAGGCGAGGCCGCCGACGCGGACCATGTCGCCGCCCTGCTGGTAATAGGGATCGGCGTTGAACAGATTGTCGCAGACGTCCTCCAGCACGTCCTTGATCTGCGCGCCGGTCATCGTCGCCGTGTAGGTCTCGGGATAGGTGATCGCGGTTTCCGACAGCACGTCTTCCATGGTCAGCGGCTGGTTCGCGAGCGTGGTGAGGCCCCAGCGGAAGCCCGGCGACAGCGCGATCTCGGCATCGAGCTCGGCGAGCAGCGCATCGCAGATCAGCTGGTCCATGGTGCCGGAGAAATTGCCGCGGCGGTAGAGCAGGCGGTCGGCGGCGGCGAGCTTGTCGTCCCAATCGTCCGCATAGGGCTGGCGCGTCTTGTCGATCAGCGCCTGCATTGCCGGATCCGGCTTCAACAGTTCGGCGAAAACAGGCAGCAGCCGATAGCGCACATTGGCAACCTTGCCCTTGGCGAGATCGAGATCGAGCACGCCGATGAACTTGGCGTTGGAGCCGGCATTGGTCACCAGCGTGACGCCGCCGGCATTGGTCACCGTGATCGGCAGCGGGATCGCGTCATGGGTGTGGCCGCCGAGGATGACGTCGATGCCGGTGACGCGGCTCGCAAGCTTCAGGTCGACATCCATGCCGTTATGCGACAGCAGGATCACCGCATCGACGTGATCGTTGTTGCGATGGCCGTCGACCAGCTTTTGCAGCTCGTCGTCGCGGATGCCGAACGTCCAGTCCGGCGTGAACCGCTTCGGGTGCGCGATCGGCACATAGGGAAACGCTTGCCCGATAATCGCGATCCGGTGGCCGCCGATCTCCTTGATGGTGGACGGCTTGAACACGCGCCCCGAGGCGGGATCGAACGCCTTGGCGTCATTGAACGCGGCTTCCTCGGTCAGGAACACGTTCTGCGCCAGGAACTCGCCCTTGAAGCGGGCGAGATTGTCGCGCAGCGCCTGCTCGCCATAGGTGAATTCCCAATGCCCGGTCATCGCCTCGATGCCGAGCAGGTTGGCCGCCTCCACCATGTCGGTGCCCTTCAGGGCGTTGGCGAAGCCGGTGCCCTGCCAGAGATCGCCGCCGTCGAGCAGGATCGAGCGCTTTTCGCCGACATCGGCGCGCAGCTTGTCGATCAGCGTCTTCAGATGCGCGAAGCCGCCGAGCTTGCCGAAGCGGCCGGCCGCCTTCTCGAACTCGACGCAGGTGAAGGCATAAGCATCGGCGCTGTCGGGTCGGATGCCGAAGCGGTCGAGGAAGGCCTTGCCGACCAGATGCGGCGGCTGGCCGGCCATCGTGCCGACGCCGATATTGACGCTGGGCTCGCGGAAGAACACCGGCTTGAGCTGCGCATGCGTATCCGTCATGTGCAGGATGCGCGCGTTGCCGAAGCGGTCGAGGTCGTAGACGCTTGCCGTGTCGACGCCGCGCGCAAGCCGCGGCAGGCCGGCCGTGAGCGAGACGGCGGCGGATGCTTTCAGGAAATCGCGGCGGCGGACGGTCATCGGTCTCTCCGCGCGGCGCTCCCAACCTCTCCCGCTTGCGGGGAAGGTCGGATCGCGCACTCCACTAAAGCCACGCGGGCGGTGGTCGGGCTCTCTCCCCCCTTGCGGGGGAGAGTTGGAGAGAGGGGTGAGCCGCGAACACCGCCCGTGCTGCTTACCCCTCTCCCTAACCCTCCCCCGCAAGGGGGGAGGGAACCCTTCCGCCGGTGGCCCCCTGACTCCTGCTCGCGTGAATAGTGCTTCGTCATGGCCCGTCAGTGAATTTCCATGTCCTTCCAGCGTTCCTTTTCGCTGGTGGCCTGGAAGATCGATGCCTTTGCCAGCGCTTCGGCCTCTTTGGCCTGCGCGATCGCGCTGTCGAAATCGCCGGCGTCGCCGGCTTTCTTCGCTGCCGCGAGAGTAGACGCTGTCGTGGTCCACTGGTTGCGCAAGCTGCCCGCTTCCTTGTTGGCGGCTTCGGCTGCGGCGTAGGCCGCCTTGTAGTCGGCTTCCGATGCCGCGAAAGCGGCAGTGGCAGTCGCGATCAGCAGGGCGGATGCTGCGAGGATCGTTCTCATGGCCGCGCTCCCGGGCCGGAGATCGGCAGGCCGTTGCTGACATATGACAGATAGTATTCGAGGTTGCGATACTCGTCGTCCTGCGGATTGAGCGGCACGCCGCGGATCTGGCTGTTGCAGGTGGTGAAGCGGCGGCTGGTGGTGCCCATGCCCGACCATTCCGAACGGTAGATCGGCATCGCGTTCAGGATACCCAGCGCCGGCGCCAGCACTTCGGCGCGGATACGCTCGCCGGGGCTCTGCACATGGCAAGTGGCGCAGGAGAAGTTGAGCTGGCCGCGGCGGGTGTAGAAATATTCCTTGCCCTTCTGATAGGCCTCGAGCGCGCGCGGATCGTTCGGGATCTTGATGTCCATCGGCTTGCCGCGCGAGGTGAAGGCCATGTAGGCGGTCAGCGCCGCCATCTCGTCCTTCACATAGGAGATCGCCGCCTCGCCATTGGCCTCGCGGCAGCGGTTCAAGGCGAGTTCAAGGGTGACGACCTTGCCCTCCTTCTCGTCGAAGTAAGGATAGTTCTGGCGGATGCCGACGCCGCCGTTCGGGAAGCAGTCGGCATAGCTCTTGCCGTTCCTGAACGGCGCCGCGAACATCTGCTTGCCGTCCTCGAGCGAGAACTCGTAGGGCGGAAACTGCTCCTTCTCTTCCCACTGCTTGTGCAGGTCCTCGTTCATCGAATAGGGACCGTTGACGAAATCCTCCAGCTTCAGCTTGGGGAATTTGCTGGTGAAGAATTTCTGGAATGCGGCCTTGTCGGCGACGGGGTCGATGTTGTCAGCCGCGCGCGCAGCCGGCGCGAACGCGAGCACGCCCAGTGCAAGCCCCGCGGCCGCGCGGAGTGCGAGGCGCGCCGTCATTGAATCTTCGCCGTGGTGCTGTCGGAGGCGCCCTTGTTGTCGGTCCAGCTCACCTTCAGGTCATCGCCCTTCTTGCCGCCCTTGAAGGCGAACTTGACGTAGGGGTCCTTGGAGACGCCGCCGCCCCAATCGGCGAGGAATACCGGCTTGCCGTCATATTCGAAGGTCAGTTGCTGGATGAAATGCGGCGGAATGATCTCGCCCTTGGCGTCCTTGACGAAGCCGGAATCCATCGGGTGCTGGATCAGCGCCTGCACCTCGGTGGTGTCGCCGTTTGCGGTGGCGCGCACGCGAATGCTCGATGCCATCGGTCTGTTTCCTGTTGTTGATGATCAGCCGCCGCAGCCGCCGACGGTGACCTTGATTTCCTTGACCGCGCTGTAGAGCTTGCCGCCGGCCTCGACGATCACGGTGACGTTGCTGGTCTTCGCCATCTTGATGCGGTTGGCGACGCTCGGCAGCGTGCCCGCCGGGATCTTGTAGGAGGCCACCAGCGCGATCGGGTTCTCGCTGACCAAAAACGAGATCGAGGTGACGTCGGCCAGCGTCGTGGTGGCGGAGATCGGCACCACCGCACCGTTCTCGGCGATCTCGGGGGCGTCCATCTTGACCTTGTCCGAGACCTCGGGCGTCTTGCCGTAGAGTGCCTTGATCGCGTCGGCCTCATTCTTCTGCTTGAACGCCTCGGCTGGATACGGGTCGTTGGCGGCGAGCGCCGGCGGCGCGCCGAATGGAACGGCGCCGAGGCCGAACAGCGCGGCGACGCCGGCGCCCTTGAGCACCAGGCGGCGTGTCGGCGAAAATTCGTGGCTCGTGGTGTTCATCACGTCATCTCCCAAAGCGACGGCGGCGTCACAGCGTCTGCAGGAAATCGACCACCGCGTTGATCTCCTTCTCGGACAGGATCCGGTTGCGGCCGAACGGCGGCATCACGGTCAGCGGGTTGCGCTTGGTCTCGTCGGTGACGATCGCGATCAGCTCGTCGCGGCTGTATCTTGCCTTCAGGCCGGTCAGCTCGGGGCCGATCGTGCCGGGCAGCTCGCCGCCCTTGATGACATGGCAGGTCAGGCAATTGCCCTTGCCGCGGTCGAAGGCGAGTTTTTGGCCCTCGGCGGCGGACTGGGCCTGCGCCGGCGCAGCCATTGCGGCGCCTGCGAGCAGCGCCAGGACGAGGGCTGGCTTGAAGGAGGTGGCGATCAAGGACGTTTCCCAGGCTTCAATCTCGATGATCCCATCGCAATATAAAGAGTGGAAAGCACAAAGGCCATCGGCTGGCAATGTGGAGAATGGGTGTGGCAAGCGGGCTTGCTCAGTGTCATCACCCGCGTATCGTGTCTACGAGCGGTCGACAGGAGAGTGCAGTGGCGGAATTTGTCGTCGAGTTCGGCAAGGATGGCAGCCCGGTCGAGGCGGACGGGCGGCTCGACGCAGCCGCGTACCACCGCAACCATCAGCCGATCTGGGCGGTCCTGAACGGCTTCCTCGCCGGGCAGTCCGGCGACGTGCTGGAGGCCGGCAGCGGCACCGGCCAGCATGTCGTGCATTTCGCCGGTCATACACCTGACATCACCTGGTGGCCGAGCGATCTTCATGCCGCGCATCTGCGCAGCATCGAGGCCTGGCGCGCGCATGCCGGCGTTGCCAACATCCAGCCGCCGCAGCGGATCGATCTCTCCGATCCGACATGGTCGGCGGCGCTGCCGGACGGCAAAGGTCCGGACAAACTGCTCGCGATCTTCTGCGCCAATGTCATCCACATCGCGCCATGGCAGGTCGCCGAGGGCCTGTTCGCCGGTGCCGCGCGGCATTTGCGTGCCGATGGTCGGCTGTTTCTCTACGGCCCCTTCAAGCGCGACGGCAAGCACACCGCGCTCAGCAATGCCGTGTTCGACACCTCGCTGCGCGACCGCGATGCCGAATGGGGCGTGCGCGATATCGCCGATATCGAGAAGCTGGCGGATCGCGTCGAGCTGAAACTGGCAGGCACGTTCGATCTGCCCGCCAACAACATGATCCTGATGTTCGCACGAAAATCGTAGGCCGGATCGCCGTAGGCCTCATCCACCGCCGTGTAATCTGCCTCATGATGTGTTATTTGACACACTCACGTGTGTGAAATAGCATACCTCAACGACGGAGGCCAGAATGAAGAGGCGGCTTTATCCGGCCGTGCTGGAGCGCGGGTCGCGCGGGGCGTTCGGCGCCTGGTTCCCGGACTTCCCGGGCTGTGTCGCCGGCGGCAGGTCGCAGGAGGAGGCGATCGAGCGCGCCGAGCATGCGCTGGCGCAGGCGGTCGACGGCTGGGTCGAGCAGGGCCACGCGCTGCCGGAGCCGACGCCGATCGAGCGCATCGTGCCGCCGAAGGGATCCGACGTTGCCGCCTTCTTCATGGTCGGCGTCGATCCGCCCGATCCCTCCGAGCGCGTCAACGTCTACCTGCCGAAGAGCCTGATCACGCGGATCGACAAGCGCGCCGCCGAGCTCGGCATGAGCCGCTCGAGCTTCTTCGGTTTCGCAAGCTCGCTCGCGCTCGAGTGGCCCGGCGGCTTTCCGCGCGGCGCCCCGGTCGGGCCG
Source organism: Bradyrhizobium genosp. L (assembly GCF_015624485.1). Taxonomy (NCBI): domain Bacteria; kingdom Pseudomonadati; phylum Pseudomonadota; class Alphaproteobacteria; order Hyphomicrobiales; family Nitrobacteraceae; genus Bradyrhizobium; species Bradyrhizobium genosp. L. Next base: position 7,263,561 of record NZ_CP061378.1, on the reverse strand, counting down.
CGCTCCAAGGTGCACAAGACCGGCGCGCTGCGCGCCGAGAAGCGGCCGGGCGGGAAGGGGACGCGATAGGTGATGCGCGGTGCGACACCCGCGATGTCGTCCTGGCGAAAGCCAGGACGACGCCGGAGCGCGCGTCGTCGACCAGCCCATCCCTCGTGCGCTCGTCGCATGGCCTTCGTCCGTTTGCATCGGTTGATCGGCACAGCCCGCCTCTCCATAGTGCCCGCCAGACGGGGCTCCCGCCGGGGCTTCAACGGGACCACCGATGATCGACGTGACTGCTTCTGACGGGACGGCCGACGACGCGCGAGCGCGCGGCAATGTGTGGCGGCTCGCGGCGGCGCAGGCGCTGACCGGCGCCAATTCGGCCGTCATCTTCGCCACCGGCTCGATCGTCGGCGCGACGCTGGCACCGTCGGTCTCGCTCGCGACCGTGCCGCTTTCGATGTACGTGCTCGGGATGGCCGCCGGCACGCTGCCGACCGGTGCGATCTCGCGCGCCTATGGCCGGCGCACGGCCTTCATCATCGGCACCTTCTGCGGCACGCTCACCGGCGCGCTCGGCGCCTGGGCAATCCTGCACTCCGCGTTCTGGCTGTTCTGCGCCGCGACTTTCCTTGGCGGGCTCTACGGCTCGGTGGCGCAGTCCTATCGCTTCGCCGCAGCCGATGGCGCGAGTGCGTCGTTCCGGCCCAAGGCGGTGTCCTGGGTGATGGCCGGCGGCGTGTTCGCCGGCGTGCTCGGGCCGCAGCTCGTGCAATGGACCATGGACGTCTGGCCGCCCTATCTGTTCGCGTTCTCCTTCGTGATGCAGGCGGTGGTCGCACTGGTGGCGATGGCGGTGCTGTCGGGCGTCGACGCGCCGAAGCCCGCGGCTGCCGACCTGCATGGCGGTCGCCCGCTGCTCGAGATCGCACGGCAACCGCGCTTCATCGCGGCTGCACTGTGCGGCGTGATCTCCTATCCGATGATGAACCTGGTGATGACCTCGGCGCCGCTCGCCATGAAGATGTGCGGGCTTACGGTCAGCGATTCCAATTTCGGCATTCAGTGGCACATCGTGGCGATGTACGGCCCGAGCTTCTTCACGGGCTCGCTGATCGCGCGGTTGGGCGCGCCGCGCGTCGTCGCGCTCGGGCTGGCGCTGGAGGCGGCGGCTGCGACGATCGGGCTGTCGGGTATCACCGCACTGCATTTCTGGGCCACGCTGTTCGTGCTCGGCGTCGGCTGGAATTTCGCTTTCGTCGGCGCGTCCGCCCTCGTGCTGGAGACGCACCGGCCGCAGGAGCGCAACAAGGTACAGGCCTTCAACGACTTTCTCGTCTTCGGCATGATGGCGATCGGCTCGTTCTCGTCCGGTCAATTGCTCGCCCATTACGGCTGGGACGCCGTCAACATGGTGGTGTTCCCGCCGGTCGTGCTCGGCCTCATCGTGCTGTCGCTCGCATCATTTGCGCGGCGACGGGCGAAATTGCGCGCGGTGGATGAAATTCCCGATCCGAGCCTCTGACCGTCTGCTGCCATGTGCTGACAGTTCGACTGCAATCGAATTGATTGACTCGCCCCGCCCAATACAATGCCGTCATGCCCGGGCTCGTCCCGGCCATCCACGTCCTTCTTTCCGTTGAAGGTGAAGACGTGGATGGCCAGGACAAGCCCGGCCATGACGACGTAAAGAGAACCTATTGGACGCATCCTCATCTACCACGCCCGACGAAAGCGCGCTCAGCTACGAGGGCTGGCGCATCGTCGCCGTCTGCTTCCTGCTTGCGACCTTCGGCTGGGGGCTCGGCTTCTATGGGCAGAGCGTCTATGTCGCCGAGTTGCAGCGGCTGCACGGCTGGCCGGCCTCGCTGATCTCGTCGGGCACCACGTTCTTCTATCTGTTCGGCGCGGCGCTGGTCGCCTTCGTCAGCGAGGCGATCAAGGCCTTCGGCGCGCGGGCCTGTCTGATCGCAGGCACGCTCGCGATGGCGCTGGCCGGCGTCGCGATCGGCGAGGTGCGCGAGCCGTGGCAGCTCTATCTCGCCGATGCGCTGCTGGCATTCGGCTGGGCCGGCACCAGCCTCGGCATCATCACCAACACGCTCGGCCTGTGGTTCGACAAGAAGCGCGGCATGGCGATCAGCCTGGCGCTGAACGGCGCGAGCTTTGGCGGCATCGTCGGCGTGCCGCTGCTGGTCACTGGCATCGGCGCCTTCGGCTTCCCGGGCGCGATGAGCGCGGCTGCCGCGCTGCTGGTCGTGGTGATGCTGCCGGTGATCCTGATCTTCGTCGGCCGGCCGCCGGTGCATCTGCATGCGGTCACTGCGGCGGCCGCGGATGCGCCGTCGGCAACGCAGCTCCGTGCGCGGGCGTTGCGCGATATCAAGTTTCTGTCGGTCTCGATCGCATTCGCGCTGGTGCTGTTCGCGCAGGTCGGCTTCATCGTCCACCTGATCGCCTATCTCGATCAGGTGATCGGCCGCGAGCGCGCGACCGTGGCGATGGCGCTGCTGACCGCGATGGCCGTGGTCGGCCGCGTCTCGTTCTCCTTCGTGATCGACCAGCTCAACCAGCGCGTGGCCTCGGCACTGTCGTTCGTCAGCCAGGCGGTCGCCCTTGCCGTCATCATCAACGTGCACAACGACATCGCGCAGATCGCCGCCTGCGCGCTGTTCGGCTTCTCGGTCGGCAATCTGATCACGCTGCCGTCGCTGATCATCCAGCGCGAGTTCGACCCGCGCGCGTTCGGCGTCCTGGTCAGCCTGATCACCGCGATCAACCAGATCACCTATGCGTTCGGTCCAGGCGTGATCGGGCTGCTGCACGATGTCTCGGGCAGCTACGCGCTGCCGTTCTACGGCTGCATCGGGCTCGAGTTGATCGCGGCACTGACGATCATGGTTCGCGGGCGCGCCTAGCCCGGATGGAGCACAGCGTAATCCGGGATAGGGAATTACGCCTCGCGCTGCTTCAGCAGGTCCTCGACGTCCAGCCGCCGCGTGACCATCGCCAGCCCGCCGTTGGCGTCGCGCGGCCATTCGGCCTCGGGACGATCCCAATAGAGCTCGACGCCGTTCTCGTCGGGATCGCGCAGATAAAGTGCCTGGCTGACGCCATGGTCGCTGGCGCCGTCGAGCTCGATGCCGGCCGATAGCACCCGGTGCAGCGCGTCGGCGAGCGAGGAGCGCGTCGGATAGAGGATCGCGGTGTGGAACAGGCCGGTAGTGCCTGATGGAGGGGGACGGCCGCCCTTGCTCTCCCAGGTGTTGAGCCCGATGTGGTGGTGATAGCCGCCGGCCGAAATGAACGCGGCACCCGAGCCCATGCGCTGCTGCAATTCGAAGCCGAGCACGCCGCAATAGAAGCCGAGCGCGCGGTCGAGATCGGCGACCTTGAGGTGGACATGCCCGATCCGCGTGCCCGCGATGATGGGTGGATTTTGCGACATGCCCACGGCTCCGTTCGCGTCAGTGCCTTGCCGTCACGGCAGGCCTCTCGCGCTGATATAGTCCGGATTGGCCGCCACCCGAGCCATCGATCCTGAAACGCAGCGTTTCCGGACGCAACCTGATCGGTGGAGCTACGCCAGCTCCGACAACTCCCCGCCGGGCAGCTCGAACTCGAAGGTGTTCAGCGTCATCGACACCATCGTGTAGTAGCCGCAGAGGCCGATGATTTCGACCAGGCCGCGCAGGCTCAGCACTTCGACGGCCTCGTCATAGAGCGCCTTGGGCAGGCCGTGGCCCTCGTGCAGCGCTTTGGCGACGTCGTAGATCACTTTGGCCTTGTGGTCGTCGAAAGTCGGCGTGCGGCGGACGCGGATGTCCTCGATGATTTTTGGATCGAGGCCGCCCTTCAGCGCGAGCCGCTTGTGGGCGTACCATTCGTAATGCGCGGTCCAGTGCCGCGCGGTGACGAGGATCGCGATCTCCGAAAGCTTGGCCGGAAATACGGTGTCGAAGCGCAGCACCTCGCCGAGCCGCGTCGCGTGCCGCGCCATCTCGGGACTGTTGAGCCAGGCCATCATTGGCGCCGGCGGGGCGCCGCGTTTGCCGGCGATCGATTCGTCGTAGGTTTCTTTTTGTGCGGCGTTCATTTCGCCAGGCGGAAGGAGCTTCAGCCGCATGTCCGTTTCCTCTTGTTTTTCAATCGTTACCCCACCTCGCCGATACACCCGATGGTGCGCGGTGACCACCGGCGCCAGAGCATGGCGCGGCCGCGAGACATATTGAATTCCACGAGGTGGTGGCTAAGGTCGATTCCCAATTCGTCGATTTGACCGGAAACGCACCATGGCTGACCTCGAAAGATTCCGCAGCGAGACCCGCGCCTGGCTCGAGCAGAACTGCCCTCCCGAGATGCGCAAACCGATGACCTCGGATGGCGACACCTTCTGGGGCGGCCGCAACACCAAATTTTCGTCCGACGCGCAGCGCGTCTGGTTCGAGCGGATGCGCGACAAGGGCTGGACCGTGCCGCACTGGCCCAGGGAATATGGCGGCGGCGGCCTCGACGGCGAGGAGGCCAAGATCGTGCGCCAGGAGATGGCCGCAATGGGCGCGCGGCAGCCGCTGACCTCGTTCGGCATCTCGATGCTCGGGCCGGCGCTGCTGAAATACGGCACCGAGGAGCAGAAGAAGGAGCATTTGCCCAAGATCACCGCGGGCCTGATCCGCTGGTGCCAGGGCTATTCCGAGCCGAACGCCGGCTCCGATCTCGCCTCGCTGCAGACCCGCGCGGTCGGCGACGGCGACGACTACGTCATCAACGGCCAGAAGATCTGGACCTCCTATGCCAACTATGCCGACTGGATCTTCTGCCTGGTGCGGACCGATCCGGCCGCGAAGAAGCATGACGGCATCAGTTTCATTCTGTTCGACATGGCCTCGAAAGGCGTGTCGACCAAGCCGATTCTCCTGATCTCCGGCTATTCGCCGTTCTGCGAAACCTTCTTCGATAACGTTCGCGTGCCGAAGTCGCATGTCGTGGGCACCGTCAATCGCGGCTGGGATGTCGCGAAATACCTGCTGCAGCATGAGCGCGCGATGATCTCGGGCATGGGCGAGCGCGGCGTCGGCCGGCCGCTCGGCCAGATCGCGGCCGACTCGGTCGGTGCGGATGCGCAAGGCAGGCTCGACGATGCGCAGCTGCGCAGCCAGATCGCGAGCTTCGAGGTCGACGAGGCCGCGCTTGCCGCGGCTGCGGAGCGAGCGGTCGATCTTGCCAAGGCGGGCCAGTCGCATCCGGCGTTCTCCTCGGCGATGAAATATTACGGCACCGAGCTCAACAAGCGCCGCTACGAGATCCTGATGTCGGCCGGCGGCATCGACGCGCTGGAATGGGAGAGCGACCGCTCCCGCGGCGGCGCCCGCCCGCGCGCCTGGCTGCGCACCAAGGCCAACTCGATCGAGGGCGGCACGTCGGAGGTGATGCTCGGCATCGTGGCGAAACGCATCCTGGATCTGCCGGGGGCGTGAAGCGCAATTTCACCATGCGTCATTCCGGGGCGCGACGCAGTCGCGAGCCCGGAATCCATAACCACGATCGGGGGTATGGATTCCGGGCCTGGCCCTTCGGGCCATCCCGGAATGACGCATTCAACATCGTCTGAACTATCGAAGAGCGGAACCCATCCATGGCCCTCGTCCTCACCGAAGAACAAACCATGCTGCGCGACAGTGCGCGCGGCCTCATCAGCGACAAGGCGCCGGTGTCGCATCTACGCGCGCTGCGCGACGGCAAGGATGCCACCGGCTTCTCCCGCGAGCTCTGGAAGACCTTCGCCGAGATGGGCTTCTCCGGCCTGCTGGTGCCGGAAAAATTCGGCGGCAGCGGGCTCGGCTGTGTCGAGGCCGGCATCGTGATGGAGGAGATCGGCCGCACCCTGATGCCGTCGCCGTTCCTTGCGACCTCGGTGGTCGCGGCATCGGCGCTGGCGCGCGGCGGCAGCGAGGCGCAGCAGGCGCAGTATTTGCCTGGCATTTCAGACGGCTCATTGCTTGCGGCGTTCGCGGTCGACGAGGGCGCAAAGCACCGCCCGCTGCAAACCAAGTTGCAGGCCGCGCGCGCCGGCAACGGGTTCAAGCTCTCGGGCGACAAGGCGTTTGTCGTCGACGGCCACACGGCCGATCTCTTGATCGTCGCGGCGCGCACGGCAGGCGGCGCCGGCGATAGCAACGGGTTGACCCTTTTCCTGGTCGATCCGAAGGCGAAGGGGCTCGCCGTCGAGCACACCGCGATGGTCGATTCGCACAATGCGGCGCGCATCGTGTTCGACAATGTCGAGGTTGATGCCGACAGCGTGCTCGGCGAGGTCGACCAGGGCTTCGGACTGCTCGAAGGCGTGCTCAATATCGGCCGCGGCGCGGTCGCTTCCGAAATGGTCGGCCTGAGCGAGGAGGTGTTCGGCCGCACCGTGACCTATCTCAAGGAACGCAAGCAGTTCGGCAAGGCGATCGGCGAATTCCAGGCGCTGCAGCATCGCGCCGCCGAGCTCTATATCGACATCGAGATCACGCGCGCGGCCGTGCTGAAGGCGCTGCAGGCGCTCGATGCCGATGTCGAGAAGGCCGCGAATGCGGTGTCGGTCGCCAAGGCACGCGCCGGCACCACGGCGACGCGGGCGGTGCAGGAGGGCGTGCAGATGCATGGCGGCATGGGTATGACCGACCAGTTCGACATCGGCTTCTTCATGAAGCGCGCCCGGGTCTGCCAGGAACTGTTCGGCGATGCCAATTTCCACGCGGATCAATTGGCGCGCGGCAAGGGGTATTGAGGTCCACGCAGCCGGCCACAAACGCGGTGTCATCGCCCGGCTTGACCGGGCGACCCAGTACGCCGAGGCCTATCGGCTCAAGGATAACTGTCTCTGGAATACTGGGTCCCCCGCTTTCGCGGAGGACGACAGTGGTGATTTTTATCTGATCGGCGGCGCGTATTGCACGCCGCCGGCATTCCACAACTGGTTCATGCCGCGCGGGATCTTGAGCTTGGAGTCGGCGCCGACGTTGCGGTCGTAGACCTCGCCGTAATTGCCGACATGCCGGATGATGCGCACCGCCCAGTCCTTGGTCAGGCCGAGGTCCTCGCCATAGGTGCCTTCGGTGCCGACCAGCCGCATCACTTCGGGCTTCTTCGACTTCAGCGCCTCGTCGATGTTCTTCGAGGTGATGCCGAGCTCTTCCGCGTTGATCATGGCGTAGAGCGTCCACTTCACGATCATCATCCAGTCGTCGTCGCGCAGCCGCACCACCGGTGCCAGGGGCTCCTTGGAGATGATGTCGGCCAGGATCATGTGATCGCTCGGCTTCGAGAGGTTGAGGCGGAGCGCGTAGAGCTGGGAGGCATCCGAGGTCAGCGTGTCGCACTGGCCGGAATCATAGGCTTTCACGACGTCGTCGAGCTTGTCGAACTTCATCTCCGTGTACTTCATGTTGTTGGCACGGAAATAGTCGGCGAGGTTGAGCTGGGTCGTGGTGTTGGACTGCACGCAGACCTTGCTGCCGTCGAGACCGAGCGCGGTATCGATGTTACGCCCGCGCGGGATCATGAAGCCCTGGCCGTCATAATAGGCGACCGCCGGGAAATACAGGTCGTAATTGACCTCGCGCGACATGCTCCAGGTGGAGTTGCGCGAGAGGATGTCGACCTTGCGGGCTTGCAGCTCCTTGAAGCGCTCGCTGGCGTCGAGCGGGACGAATTTCGCTTTGGTCGGGTCGTCGAAGATCGCGGAGGCCACGGCGCGGCAGAAGTCGACGTCGAAGCCGCTCCAGTTGCCCTTGTCGTCCGGAATCGAGAAGCCCGGCAGGCCCTTGTTGACGCCGCACAGCACCTCGCCGCGGCGGATGGTGCGCTTCAGCGTCCTTGTGTCGTAGCGCTCATAGGTGATGGCAGCGGCCGCGATCAGCACGGCGACCGCGAGCCCGATCGTCAGGCCGCCTCGAAATGTACGCATGGGTTCTCTCTCGCGATGGATCGGGAAAAGGGAGGGCTCTCGAAGCGGGCTTGCGGCTAGAGTTGCGGTTTCTGCCGGATGATCACCTTGGTGCCGACCGGGACGCGGTCATAGAGGTCGGCCACGTCGGCGTTGACCAGGCGGAAGCAGCCGGAGGAGATCGCGGTACCGATGGTGTCGGGCTGGTTGGTGCCGTGGATGCGGTAGACGGTGGTGCCGAGATACATGGCGCGGGCGCCGAGCGGATTGCCCGGGCCGCCGGCCATGAAGCGGGGCAGATAGGGCTGGCGCGCGATCATTTCCGGCGGCGGCGTCCAGTCGGGCCATTCCGCCTTGCGGGTGATGTTCACCAGGCCCTGCCACTGAAAGCCGTCGCGGCCGACGCCGATGCCGTAGCGGAGCGCCCGGCCGTTGCCCTCCACGAGGTAGAGATGGCGTTCGGCCGTCGAGATGATGATGGTGCCCGGCGCCTCGTTGGTGCGGTAGTACACCACCTGCTTCTGCCATTCCGGATCGAGCTGGTAGTTCGCGTCGGGGACCAGTCCGGGCTCGTCGGCATCAGGGCGGCTCTGCGCAAAGCCTTGCGATGTCGATAGCACGAGCGAGAACGCAGCGATCAACATCCAGACCAGGTGACGAAGTTTCGTCATTGCAAAGCTCTCCTTGTTGGCGTCGCCAATGCTTGCCCCGCCCAAATCACGGCAGCATCAAATCTCAGCGGCAGCTTGATGGCAAGTTTGGGGCGGGCTCGGCCAGTATATCACTGGGAATACTTTGATTTTTTGTCACCGGCGCCGATGTCATGCGACTCATTTCGGCGCAATCCAGAGCCGCAAGATGAATGAGACCAAGGTCACGGTCCCGACCCCGCCGAGCCACAGCGCGACAAACCACAGCAGGCGCTGGCCGAGCGGGCGCAGCGGCGGATCCGGCGGCATCAGTGATACCCGTGGCCGGGCCGCACCTTGCCGCGGAACACCCAATAGGCCCAGCCGGTGTAGCCGAGGATCAGCGGGATCAGCACCGAGACCCCGAACAGCATGAAGACCTGGCTGTTCTCGGGAGCCGCCGCCTGCCAGATCGTGATGCTCTGCGGCACGATGTAGGGATACATGCTGATGCCGAGCCCGGCATAGGACAGCGCGAACAGCAGGAGCGTCAGGAAGAACGGCTGCAAATCGTAGCGGTTGCTGAGCGCCCGCAGCAGCAGCGCCGTGACGGCGGCGACCGCGATCGGCACCGGCGCGGTCAGGATGATGTTCGGCCAGGCGAACCAGCGATGGGTGTACTGCACGGCGAGGAACGGAGTCGCCAGGCTGACCACGCCGATCGCGCACAGCATCGCGATCAGCAGCACCCAGCTCAACACGTAGGAACGCTCACGCAATCCGCCTTCGGTCTTCATCACCAGCCAGGTCGCACCCAACAGCGCATAGCCGATCACCAGCGCGACGCCGGTCAGGATGCTGAACGGGGTCAGCCAGTCCCACCAGCCGCCACCGTAGTGCCGCCCTTCGACATGAACGCCTTGCAGGACGGCGCCGAGCGCAATGCCCTGCGCCAATGTCGCGACCAGCGAGCCGCCGGTAAAGGCGATGTCCCATTTGTTGGTGTTGCTGGTCTTGCGCGTCCGCCAGCGGAATTCGAAGGCGACGCCGCGGAACACGAGGCCGAGCAGCATTGCAATGATCGGCGTGTAGAGCGCCGGCATCAGCACCGCATAGGCCAGCGGAAACGCCGCCATCATGCCGCCGCCGCCGAGCACCAGCCAGGTCTCGTTGCCGTCCCACACCGGCGCCACCGTGTTCATGATGACGTCGCGGTCGGCCTTTTGCGGGAACAGCGGAAACAGGATGCCGAGGCCGAGATCGAAACCGTCCATCACGACATAGACGAACACGGCAAACGCGATGATGAAGGCCCAGAGCGTGGCGAGGTCGACGGGAAGGCTCATTGCGTGGCCTCCGCTGCGGCTGCGGCCGGCGCCGGCGTGATACCGGCGGCGCGGGCAGGGATGGTGGTCGGCGGGCCTTGCTCGCCGGGCTGCGGCGGCTGCGCCATCAGCCGGAGGATGTAGACCACGCCGGCGATGAAGACGGTGAAATAGACGATGATGAAGGCGATCAGCGAGGAGGCGACCGCGGGCGCGGCCAGCGGCGAGACGGAGTCGGCGGTGCGCAACACGCCGTAGACCGTGAACGGCTGCCGTCCGGTCTCCGTGGTGATCCAGCCCGCGAGCACCGCGATGAAGCCGGCCGGCCCCATCGCGACCGCGAAGCGGTGCAGCAGCTCGGACTGATACAGTTTTCCGCGCACGCGCATCAGCAGGCTGAGCAGGCCGAGCCCCATGATCAGGAAGCCGAGCCCGACCATGATACGGAATGCCCAGAAGGTGATCGGCACCGGCGGCCAGTTTTCCCGCGGCACGGTGTCGAGACCCTTCAGCGGCGCGTCGATGTCATGCTTGAGGATCAGCGACGACAGCTTCGGCACCTCGATGGCGTATTTCACCTTGGCGTCCGCCATGTCGGGCCAGCCGAACAGCACCAGCGGCGCGCCGTTCGGGTGGCTCTGGAAGTGGCCTTCCATCGCCATCACCTTGGCCGGCTGATGCTCCAGCGTGTTGAGCCCGTGCTGATCGCCGGCCAGGATCTGGATCGGCGCCACCAGCGTGGCCATCCACATCGCCATCGAGAACATCACGCGGGGACCGGCGAGGTGCGGATCACGCAGGAGATGCCAGGCACCGACTGCGCCGACGACCAGCGACGTCGTGAGATAGGCCGCCAGCACCATGTGCACGAGTCGGTAAGGGAAGGACGGATTGAAGATCAGCTTCAGCCAGTCGGCGGCGACGAACTGCCCGTCGGCATTCACGGCATAGCCCGTCGGCGTCTGCATCCATGAATTGGCCGACAGGATCCAGAACGCCGAGATCAGCGTGCCGGTCGCGACCATCAATGTCGCGACGAAATGCAGCCTGGGACCGACGCGCTCCAGCCCGAACAGCATCACCCCGAGGAAGCCGGCCTCGAGGAAGAACGCGGTCAAGACCTCATAGGCCATCAGAGGGCCGATCACCGGCCCGGTCTTGTCGGCGAAGGCCGCCCAGTTGGTGCCGAACTGGTAGGACATCACGATGCCCGACACCACGCCCATGCCGAAGGCGACCGCAAAGATCTTCAGCCAGTATTGGAACAGGCTGATGAAGACTTCGCGCTTGGTGATCAGCCACAGCGCTTCGAGCACCGCGAGAAAACTCGCAAGCCCGATCGAGAATGCGGGAAACACGATGTGAAACGACATCGTGAAAGCGAACTGCGCCCGGGCGAGCGCGACGGCATCCCAGCCTCCGAACATCACGCACCATCTGTTGTCGACCCGGCGCGGAGCCTACCACGCCGGGGATGACGACAATACGGGGCGGATTGTCCAAATCAACTGTTGGCGTTCAGCAGCCGTGCGACGGTGCGGTCGATCTCGTCATACTGGCCTTCGCCGGCATGCTGAAAGACGATCTTGCCGTTCTGGTCGATGATGTATTGTGCCGGCCAATACTGGTTGCGGTAAGCGTCCCAGGTTTTGGAGCTGTTGTCCTGCGCCACCGGATAGAGGATGCCGTGGCGCTTCAGCGCCGCCTGGACGTTGGAGGCGGAGTGCTCGAACGGGAATTCCGGCGTGTGCACGCCGATCACGACGAGGCCGCGATCCCGATACTTTGAGTAAAGTTCGGTGACATGCGGCAGCGTGTTGACGCAGTTGACGCAGCCATAGGTCCAGAAATCGACCACCACGACCTTGCCGCGCAGATCGGCAAGCTTCAGCGGCTGCGAGTTGAACCAGTTGCTGATGCCGACGAAATCGGGCGCGGTCTGGCTTTGCCCGGCCGTGGCCGCCGCGGCAAAGGTCACCGGCCGCGCCGGCGCATCGGCCTCCGAGCAAAGACCCGGGATAACGGCGCCGCCGATGCCGAGAGCGGCGACGAGGGCGGATACGGCGAACAGGCGTTTGGACATCGATACCTCCTTGCGAGGGGCTCACAGGCCGATCTGGCCGTTGGGATAGAATTGGGTCAGCCACGCCACGATCAGCGTGTCGTATTGCAGATAGGACAGCGCCGCGAAGGCGATGATCACGACGCCGAAGCCCTGCTGCAGGCGTGGCGCGAAACGCGCGATGCTGCGGACGCGAGTGGTGACGGCCTGGCCGCCATAGGCGATCGCGAGCATCGGGATCGCGGCGCCGATCGCGTAGATGACGAGCTGCAGGCTCGCCCATGCGGTATCCTTCGAGGTCGCGACGATGGTCAGGATCGAGCCGAGCACGGGACCCGCGCAAGGCGTCCAGACCAGGCCGAGCGTGCTGCCGAGCACGAAGCCGCCGAACAGGCTTTGCGACGGCGCGGCGCTGCCGGCCCCGCCCGCGGCGCCGGTGAGGCGGATCGCCAGCCATTCGAACGGCGCCGGCCAGAGCATCAGCAGGCCGAAGCCGGCGAGCAGGATGGCGGCCCCGGTGCGCAGCAGATTCGGATCGAAATCGAAGGCGCGCGTGATCGCGCTCAGCAGCAATGCCACGACAGAGAACGACATCACGAAGCCGAGCGCGATCATCGCGGGCCGCGCCTTGCGGGTCTGGCCTATCGATGCCCCGAGCAGGATCGGCAGCATCGGCAGGGTGCAGGGGGCGGCGACGGTCGCAACACCGGCAAGCAGGGCAAGGGCAAGGCTGAGCATCGCGATCCGTCCATCAAAGACCCAAGCGCGCCAAGCGGCCGCGCCAGGTGCATGTGATGTTCTTCGCGAGCTGGCCTGGGCCGTTACGGTGATCGGGGCCCGAGCGGCGTCACGTCCGCGTGAGGCCGGCCGTGTCCGGTTTCACGCGAACGCGCGGAGGTGTTGGTTGATCGCGGCATCGACCTCGTCCGGATGATCCACCTGGGGCAGGTGCCCGGCGTCGGGAATGGTCACCAGCGGGCAGCCGAGCATCGTCGCCAGGTCTCGCATCGGCTGCACCAGCAACGTATCGAGCGCGCCCACGATCATCGTCAGCGGCACCTTCAGCTGCTTGACGCCGTCGAGATAGGCGAGCCCCTGGATCGCGCGGGCACAGCCGATGAAGCCCTCGGGATCGGTCTCGTTGATACAGTCGAGCAATGCGGTCGCGATCGCAGGATGCGCCTCGAGAAAGGGCTGTCCGAACCAGCGCTCGGCGGTAGGCGCCGCCAGCGGCGCAATGCCGCGCTCGCGCACCAGCGCGATCCGGTCGTCCCATGCGGCGGCGAAGGGCGGCGGCGCATCGGCGCGTGCGGCGAGCACGCACAGGCTGAGCACGCGGTCGGGATGGCGCACGCCGAGCCCGAACGCCGTCATGCCGCCCTGCGAGACGCCGATCACGTGAGCCTTTGCGATGCTGAAATGATCGAGCACGGCGACCGCATCCGCCACCAGGTCGTCCATGCTGTAGGGACCGCGCGGCGCCTCGGATTGTCCGTGGCCACGGCTGTCGAGCGCGAGCACGCGGTGGCCGCGGGCGGCGAGCGCGATCGCCTGACGGTGCCAGATCGCGCTGCTGGTCAGGATCGAATGGCAGAGCAACACCGGCTTGCCTTGCTCAGGGCCGCCGATGCGCAGGCTGAGCCGCCCGGCCTTGCCCAGTACATCTTGCCGGACAAAGCCGTGCCATGCGGCGGTAACGATCGGGGCCGGTTCAGTCGACAAGACCCATCTCCGCAAAAACATCCTTGGCGATGCGGAAACTGTCGAGCCCGGCGGGCATGCCGCAATAGACCGCGATCTGCAGGAACACCTCGCGCAGCTCGGCCTTGCTCAGTCCGTTGTTGAGCGCGCCGCGGATATGCACCTTGAGCTCGTGCGGCCGGTTGAGCGCCGCGATCATGCCGAGGTTGAGCAGGCTGCGGCTGCGCTTGTCGAGGTCCGGCCTGTTCCAGATCTCATCCCAGCAATATTCGGTCGCGAGCTTCTGGATCGGCCAGTTGAAATCATCGGCCGCCTTCAGCGAGCGCTCGACATAGGCGTCGCCGAGCACGCTGCGGCGGGTCTGCAACCCGCGCTCGAATTTCTCGCCGCGGGGATTTGCGTCGGTCATCATCGTCTCCGTTTGAAGTGAGGTCAGGCCAGCGCCGGCTAGGCGAGCGGCGTGTTCCAGGCGTCGTAGCCGTAGACCCAGGCCGGATCGGTCGGGTTCTTCAGCCAGGTGTTGGTCCGTGAACTCCCCTGCACGCGCGAGGTTCGCGGCTTGCGCGTCGCCTCGAAGCGGCGGAAGGCATCAGAGACACCATCGCGGTCGACGCCGGTCAGGCAGCGCGACAGCACCGCGGCATCCTCGATCGCCATCGCCGCGCCCTGCGCCATGTAGGGCGTCATTGGATGGCAGGCGTCGCCGAGCAGCGTGATGTTGCCCTCGCTCCAGCGCGGCAGCGGATCGCGGTCGACCAGCGCCCATTTGTGCACCGATGGGCAGGCGTCCAGCACGTGACGAACCTGGGGATGGAAGTCTTCGAACGCCTTGCGCAATTCGCGCACGTCGCCGGTCGCCGACCAGGATTCCACGGTAAACCCCGGCTCCGGCTGGCTGGTGACGAAGTAGACCTCGCTGCGGTCGGGCTTGACGTAATAGATGACGATGTGGCGATCCGGCCCCCACCATTTGGTGCAGTCGTCGATCGGATAGCCGTTCAGCAGCGACGCGGGGAAGACGGTGCGATAGGCGATGCGGCCGGTAAAGTTCGGTTCGTTGCGGCCGAACAGACGCTCCTTGACCAAGGAATGCACGCCGTCCGCCGCGACCAGGGCGTCGACGGTCGCGGTGTGGCCGTTGGCGAAGGCCAGCGCGACCGAACCGTCCGCGCGCTGTTCGATCGCGGTCAGCTTGTGATCGAGGCGAACGAGATCGTCAGGCACGGCGCTGGCGAGCGCCGCATGCAAATCGCCGCGATGCCCGAGCAGATAAGGCGCACCGTAACGCTCCTCGGCGGAGGGGCCGAACACCATGTCGAAGCGCACCTCGCCGGTGTCGTACTCCTTGTTGTTCCAGGAGCGCGGATAGAACGCCTGGCGGCGCAGCAGCGGCTCCAGATCCCAGGCCCGCATCACCTTCATGGCGTTGCAGCCGATCTGGATGCCGGCGCCGAGCCGGGTGAAGCGCTGGGCCTGCTCGTACACGGTGACATCGACGCCTGCGCGGCTCAGGGCCGCGGCGGAGGCAAGCCCGCCCATGCCGGCGCCGATCACCGCCACTGAAAGTCTGCTCATTGTCGTTCCTCACAGCTTGGCCGGTTTGGCGACCGGCTTCCCCGCCTTTGTCGTTCAAAGCCGGCCGCACCCGCAAACGAGTAATGCTGACGGAGCGTGAGGTGGGCTCACGCGGCTCGTCGAGAACTCTGCGCCACAGTGATTGTCGCGCCGCACAAGACTGCCTCTGTCGCCGATCGCGTCGTTTCGGCCTGCGTCAGCCTGTGAGCTGAGGTCACGCTGCCTGAGCTTAACTCGTTTGCGCTTTGCGCGATCGCTCGCCAACGTTCAAGCGCTGCCGGATCGGCGTTTGCCGATGATTTCGCCCGCGCGGCCAACAGCAAGACATCCGAGGATCGACGCCCATGTCCACGATCACCAATGACGGCGCCACCCGTCTCGATGCCGTCGCGACGCCCTGGCATGCGCGTCTCTATGTGCAGGTGCTGGTCGGCATCGCGCTGGGCGCGCTCGTCGGTTATCTCTGGCCCGATGTCGGCGCGGCGCTGAAGCCGCTCGGTGACGCGCTGATCAAGATGATCAAGATGGCGATTGCGCCGATCGTCTTCCTCACCGTGGTGGACGGCATTGCGAGCCTCGGCGACATGCGCAAGGCCGGCCGGATCGGACTGAAGACCATCCTGTATTTCGAGGTCGCCACCACCGCGGCGCTGATCCTCGGCCTCATCGTCATCAATCTGGCGCGGCCGGGCGAGGGCATGCACGTCTCGGCGGCCTCGCTCGATTCCCGCCTGGTCGCCTCCTACGTGACCCAGTCGCACGACCAGTCCGTGGTCGGTTTCCTGATGAACGTGATCCCGTCGACCATCGGCGGCGCGTTCACCAGCGGCGATACGCTCCAGGTGCTGTTTTTCGCCGTGTTCTTTGGCATCGCGCTGCAGCGCTATGGCGAGAACGGCAAGCCGGTGCTGGTGGCGATCGAGAAGCTGTCGAAGATCCTCTTCATCCTGATCGGCATGATCATGCGGATCGCGCCGATCGGCGCGTTCGGCGCCATGGCCTTCACCATCGGCAAGTACGGCGCCGGCTCGATCGTCGCATTGTCGCACTTCATGCTGGTGTTCTATCTCACGTGCCTCCTGTTCATCATCGTCGGCCTCGGCATCGTGTCGCGCCTCGCAGGCTTCAGCATCTTCAAGCTGATCCGCTATCTCCGGGAAGAGCTGCTGCTGGTGTTCGGCCTGTCAGGTTCGGAATCGGTGATGCCGCGGTTCATCGACAAGATGAAGGCGGCCGGCTGCGCGGAATCGACCGTCGGCCTCGTGATTCCGACCGGCTACACCTTCAATCTCGACGGCACCTGCATCTACCTCACCATGGCCGCCGTGTTCCTCGCCCAGGCCACCGACACGCCGATGTCGCTGATGCAGCAGATCGGCCTCGTCGTGGTCTGCCTCTTGACGTCGAAGGGCGCCGCCGCCGTGCCGGGCAGCGGCTTCATCGTGCTGGCCGCGACATTGGGCTCGATCGGCCATGTGCCCGTCGCAAGCATCGCGCTGCTGCTCGGCATCGACCGCTTCATGTCGGAAGCGCGTGCGCTGACCAACTTCATCGGCACGGCGGTGGCGACCGTGGTGGTGTCGCGCTGGGAAGGCGATCTCGACCGCGCCCAGTTCGCCCGCGCCCTCGACAATCCGGACGCCTCCACGCTATCCTCCTGATCCTTCCGGAGACGCGACACCACCATGAGGAAGTTGCCACCGCTCAACGCGGTGCGGACATTCGAGGCAGCCGCGCGGCATGTGAGCTTCACCAAGGCCGCGGAAGAGCTGCTCGTCACCCACGGCGCCGTCAGCCGCCAGGTCGCGCTTCTCGAGGAGTGGTTCGGCGTCAAGCTGTTCCGCCGCGCACCCTCGCAGCTGACGCTGACCGCCGCCGGGCAAATCTATTATCGCGAGGTCACGGCGATCCTGGATCGGCTGGCGCTGGCGTCGATGGACATGAAGCAATACGGCACGCCGTCGGTGCTGCGCGTCAGCGCGCCGCCGACCTTTGCGATGCGCTGGCTGATCCGGCGCATCGCCTCGTTCCAGCGCATCCGCGCCGACGTCGAGTTGCGGCTGTTGACCTCGATCGGGCCGCTCAACGTCAACGACCGCTCGTTCGACGTCGCGATCCGCGGCAATGTCGGTGAGCCCGTCGGCTGGGTGTCGCAGCATTTCATGACCGAGATGATCGCGCCGGTCTGCCACGTCGATTTGCTGACGCGCGGGCGGCTCGTCACCCCCGATGACCTCAGGCACCATACCCTGATCACCTATCTCACCGAGCCCTATGACTGGCCGCGCTGGCTCGCCCAGGCCGGTGCCGAGATGAGCGCGGACCAGGAGACGCTGCGGTTCGAGCAGATGTTCTTTGCGCTGCAGGCGACGATCGAGCGGATCGGCATCGGGCTGTTTCCGCTGTTCCTGGTGATCGACGAGTTGATGGCCGGCCAGCTCTGCCTGCCGTTCGGCGATCTCGGCCTGCGCAAGCGCGAGTACCGCTCGTTCTACCTCGCCGACAACGAGAGTGCGGCGGCGATCGCCGACTTCACCGCTTGGCTCGCCGACGCCGGCCAGGAGACCGAGCAGTTCATGCTGGACTGGGCCACCTCGAAAGGCTGGAGCTTCTAGAGCATAGGTTCGCTTCACCTCTCCCAAGGGAGAGGTGGCACTTCCGATGCCGGCCGGACCAAGCCAACCTTATCGCGCGTTAGCCCGCCAAATAGAGAACGACCCGGCTGGGGGGCATCCCGGCCGGGTCGCTGGAGGTCACTTGGGAGGTTGGAACGTAGATGGTCTCGAAATTCGGTCAGCGGGCTCCGCTGGTGGAGATCACGCAGACCTCCGCAGATGTCTTGGTGCTGCAGTCGACCACCTGCTCGCGGACCTGCATGGTGCCGTCGCGGTGACCGCGAGGGGCAATCTGCTGGCTGGACAGCGAGGCCAGGGTAGCGACCGCGCCGAGCGGGACGATGAAAAAGCGAAGGGAAGGCTTCAACATTTCTCTCTCCTGTTCGGCGGTTGGCGTTGCGTCGTTGGCTGGAGGTTTAGAGGCTGCGTTTTTCCGGGTGATGTCGTCGTCTGTTTCAATTGTTTCGTCGTCGGACTTTATTGGCTTCGTGGACAACTGCCGGGATTGCGCGATCTCTATTTAAGTAATTGAATTTATTATGTTTATGCCGCGACACTGTCCACGCCAGCGCCCTTCAGGAGGTCGGCGAGCTGCTTGCGGGCATAGAACATCCGGGTCTTCACCGTGCTCTGCGGGATGCCGATGATCAGCCCGGCCTCCTCGACCGACTTCTCATGGTAGTAGACCAGGTTGATGATCTCGCGGTGCGCCGGCGACAGCTTGGCGACGCAGGCGCGCAGGATCTGGCTGGTGGTGGCACGGTCCAGCGAGGTTTCCGGCGTGTCGGCGCCGTCGGCGATCTCCAGCACGTCGTCCTGGTCGATATCCTCGTGCTTGCGCTGGCGCAGTGCGGTCAGCGCCTTGAAGCGGGCGATCGACAGCAGCCAGGTCGAAACCTGGGAGCGGCCCTCGAACTGGGTCGCGGTGCGCCAGACGTCCAGGAACACCTGGCTGACCAGGTCCTCGGCCATCGTGGTGTCGCGCACCATCCGCAGCACGAACCGGTAGACCCGGACGTTGTGCCGGGAATAGAGCACGTGCATCGCGGTGCGGTCGCCACCGCCGATACTCTCGAGCAGCATTTCATCCGAGGTCGCGCGGGCAGTGGCAATGTGCTGCTTGGCTGCGGCGTTGATGGCGATGACGTTCGACATGACAGGCTCCCAGTTCGCCGTTGGGCGGCGGTTCGTTGGGAGAATTGTTAGTTACGGCCGGTTTCTGGATGTCTGCGCCAAAAGCGGAAAATGGTTTCATGAGCGGGAGAATTGTTTCGTCGCTGCCGCCGCGACGAAACATTCGGGATCAAAAATCCAATAATTTCAATGGACGGGAATTCTGCAGGCCGATGACGACCTGGATGGAACGAATCCGGGTCATGACTTTTGGCACTGTAATCCCGTCTTCGCCCGAAGGCGCTGTTGGCGTCTGGCGGGCTTACTCAGCCGCCTGCAGCGTGGGCGCTGCCTTTTTCGGGGCAATCCAGAACGTGTCGGGCCGTTCGAACAGGAAATTGGCCCGTGCCGCCAGCGCCAGCCGCCAGATCACGAGGGAACCGGCGACGCCGACCGCGGTCACGATCAGCGAGATCAGGCCGATGTCGTGGATCAGGTCGCTGCGCAGCAGCACCGTGCGCGTCGCCGCCATCGGCAGGAAGAAGGCGAGATAGATCACGATCGAATGCTCGCCGCAGAAGCGCAAGCCGTCGAGCCAGCGCGCGCGTGCCAGCAACGTGCCGATGACGACGATCGCACAGGCACCGGCAAATCCGAGCCCGAGCGAAACAATTGGCAATTCGCTCCACCCGAGCGAGACCAGCCCGCCATTGACCAGCGCCCACAGCCCGAGCCCGAGAAGTGCAAGCGGTGGCCGCGCCCGTGCGCGGTTCGACAGCGCGAACACGGCATCGGCCATGACATAGCCGGTGAAGAAGTAGACGAAGCGCGCGCTGAATTCGTCGATCACGGTCCAGCCGGTCGCCACGTGCATCGTTTCGAGCGCCGCCGCGATCAGCCAGATGACGAGCGGGTGAACGTTGCGTGTCAGTTTGGTGACGACGAAGAAGATCGGCAGCAGATAGATGAACCAGAGCGTACCGAACGGGTCGATGAAGGATTCCAGGTACAACAGCCCGGTCTGACCCCAGCCGATGTTCTCGGCCAGCGATGGCGCCTTGAAGCCGAACTGGATGGTCACCCACAGCACATAGAAATAGGCGAAGTGCATCACCTTGCGGTCGAGATAGGTGCGCCAGTCTCTGTTGATCACGACCGCGAGGAAAAGCCCTGATATCATGAAGAAGTCGGGCATCCGGAACGGCTTTGCGAACATCACCACATAATGCATGAAGCCGGTCTGGTCGGCGGCCTTCTCGACCCCCAGCACCGAATGCATCATCACCACCATGACGATGCAGATGCCCTTGGCATAGTCGACCCAATCCACGCGTCCGCCGCTTGCGGCGGAACGATCTGTGGCGGCGGCTGTGCCGTTTGTGGTCATCTCTGTCCTGTTTCGGCGGGATCGCGCCCATCATCGGCCCGATCTGTTGCTTTCCCCTTTATTCATACAAACGACATGCCGCCGAAGCCGCCGTTTTCCGCATTTCCCTGAGGCGGCAAATGTTCTAAGAGGCGCACCAATCCAGGGGTCGTTAACCAATAGGAAACGGGTTGTTTCATGCGCATCGCCATGATTGGCACGGGTTATGTGGGGCTGGTGTCGGGCGCCTGCTTTTCGGATTTCGGTCACCATGTGATCTGCGTCGACAAGGATGCCGGCAAGATCGCCGCTCTGCATCGCGGTGAGATCCCGATCTTCGAGCCCGGCCTCGATGCGCTGGTTGAGGCCAATGTGAAGGCCAAGCGGCTCGAATTCACCACCGATCTGGCGCCAGCGGTTGCCGAGGCCGACGCGGTGTTCATCGCCGTCGGCACGCCGTCGCGGCGCGGCGACGGCCATGCCGACCTCACCTATGTCTATGGCGCCGCGCGCGAGATCGCGGCGGCGCTGAAGCGCTTCACCGTCGTCGTCACCAAGTCGACCGTGCCGGTCGGCACCGGCGACGAGGTCGAGCGTCTGATCCACGAGACCAATCCCGCGGCCGACGTGGTGGTCGCCTCCAATCCGGAATTCCTGCGCGAGGGCGCCGCGATCCGCGACTTCAAATTCCCCGATCGCATCGTGGTCGGCACCTCGGACGAGCGCGGACGCAAGGTGCTCGGCGACATCTACCGGCCGCTGTCGCTGAACCAGGCGCCGCTGATGTTCACTGCGCGACGCACCGCGGAGCTCATCAAGTATGCGGCTAATGCCTTCCTCGCCACCAAGATCACCTTCATCAACGAGATCGCCGATCTCTCCGAAAAGGTCGGCGCCGACGTCCAGGAGGTTGCGCGCGGCATCGGCCTCGACAACCGCATCGGCTCCAAATTCCTGCATGCGGGGCCGGGCTTCGGCGGCTCCTGCTTCCCGAAGGACACCCGTGCGCTGATCAAGATCGCGCAGGATTACGACGTGCAACTGCGCATCGTCGAAGCCGTGCTCGGCGTCAACGACAACCGCAAGCGCGCGATGGCGCGCAAGGTCGCCAACCTCTCCGGCGGCAATCTGCGCGGCAAGACCGTTGCGGTGCTCGGCCTGACCTTCAAGCCCGACACCGACGACATGCGCGAGTCGCCGTCGATCCCGATCGTCACCGGGCTGCTCGACCTCGGCGCCAAGGTCCGCGCGCATGACCCGGTCGGCATCGAGCAGGCCCGCAAGGAACTGCCCGAGATCGAGTATTGCGACGATCCCTATGACTGCGTGAAGGGCGCCGACGCGATGGTGGTCGTCACCGAATGGGTGCAGTACCGCACGCTCGATCTGGAGCGGCTGAAGGCCGAGATGAAGCAGCCGGTCGTGGTCGACCTGCGCAACGTCTACCGCCCCGAGGACATGGCGGCCCACGGCTTCGCCTATGACAGCATCGGCCGCGCGCCGGTGACGAAGGCCTAAATACGTCATTTCCGTCATGGCCGGGCTAGAGCGCGAAGCGCGTCTTCGCGTAAGATGTCCCGGCCATCCACGTCTTGTTTCCTGCCGGGAAGACGTGGATGCCCGGGACAGGCCCGGGCATGACGACGTGGTGAAAGTATTTGCCCCGCAAGTTCGATACGCCCCTCCCCATCGACGCCGTGCTCGACGATCTCGACCGCACGCTGGACGGCCACAACGCCGCGGTGCTGGTCGCGCCGCCCGGCGCCGGCAAGACCACGCGCGTGCCGCTGGCGCTGCTCGATGCCCCCTGGGCCAGGGGGAGGAAGATCATCGTGCTGGAGCCGCGCCGCATCGCGGCGCGCGCCAGCGCCGAGCGAATGGCGAAGACGCTCGGCGAGCGCGCCGGCGAGACCGTCGGCTATCGCGTCCGCTTCGGCTCAAAGGTGTCGCGCGCGACACGGATCGAGGTGGTCACCGAGGGCATCTTCTCGCGCCAGATTCTCGATGATCCCGAGCTCACCGGCGTTGCCGCGGTGCTGTTCGATGAATTCCACGAGCGCTCGCTCGACGCCGATCTCGGACTGGCACTGGCGCGCGACGCGCAGACCGGGTTGCGCGAGGATTTGCGCATCCTCGTGATGTCCGCGACGCTCGACGGCGCGCGGGTCGCCAGACTGCTTGGCGATGCACCGGTGGTCGAAAGCGAGGGCCGCGCCTTCCCGGTCGAGACCCGTTATGTCGGCCGCAAGGTCGACGCGCCGCTGGAGCGGCAGATGGCCGACACGATAGCGGCCACGCTTCGTGCCGATTCCGGTTCGGTGCTGGCCTTCCTGCCCGGCGCGGCCGAGATCCGCCGCACGCAGAATTTCCTGGCCGAGCGCGTGCAGGATCCGTCGGTCGAGATCGTGCCGCTGTTCGGCGCGCTTGATGCATCCGTGCAGGACCGCGCCATTTCGCCGGCACCGAAGGGCATGCGCAAGGTGGTGTTGGCGACCTCCATTGCCGAGACCTCACTGACCATCGAGGGCGTCCGCATCGTGGTGGATTGCGGCCTGGCGCGGGTGCCGCGCTACGAGCCTGGCATCGCGCTGACCCGGCTCGAGACGGTGCGGGCCTCGCGCGCGGCCGTCGATCAGCGCCGCGGCCGCGCCGGACGCACCGAGCCCGGCGTTTGCTACCGCCTCTGGGACGAGCCGCAGACCGCCTCGCTGGCCGCCTACGCCGCGCCGGAGATCCTCGCCGCCGACTTGTCCTCGCTGGTGCTCGACCTCGCGCAATGGGGCGTCAGCGATCCCTCCGCTCTCGCCTTTCTCGATCCGCCGCCGGCGCCGGCGCTGAAGGAAGCAAGGTCGCTGCTATCCGAACTCGGCGCGCTCGACGGCGATGGCCGCCTCACCGCAGAGGGCAAGAGCCTGCGTGCGCTGGCGCTGCCACCGCGGTTGGCGCGCATGATCGTGGATTCGGCCCGCTTCGGCGCCGCGGAGCAGGCGGCCGAGATTGCCGCTATCCTCAGCGAACGCGGGCTCGGCGGCGACAGCGTCGACCTCGACGTCAGGCTCGACCAGTTCCGCCGCGACCGCTCGCAGCGCGCATCGAGCGCGCGCAGCATGGCCGAGCGCTGGGCTGCGCAGGTGAAGGCACCCGTGACCGAGCAGAAGGACCTCTCCACCGGCGTGATGCTGGCCTTCGCCTTCCCGGATCGCGTCGCCAGGAACCGCGGCAATGGCAGCTTCGTGCTGGCCAATGGCCGCGGCGCCGCCGTCGAGCAGACCGCAAGCCTGGCGCGGGCACCCTATATCGCGGTCGGCGAGCTGACCGGCACGGCGGCGAGCGGCCGCATCCTGCTGGCGGCGCCGATCAGCCAGGAGGAGATCGAGCAGCGCTTTGCCGATCAGATCGAGACCGTCGAAGAGGTGACGTTCGACCGGAGCGCGATGGCGCTGCGCGCGCGGCGCCGGCGTTCGTTGCACGCGATCACGTTCGCGGATGCGCCGATGCCGCTGTCGCCGTCGGCGGAGACTGCGCGGATCTTCGCCGCGGGCCTGATCGCCGCGGGACTCGACCGGCTGCCCTGGTCGAAGCATGCCGGGCAATGGCGCGACCGCGTCATGTTCCTGCGCAAGGCCGAGGGCGAGAGCTGGCCCGATCTGTCCGACACCGCACTCGCCGCCCGCGCCGACGACTGGCTGGTGCCGGCGCTGGTCGACAAGAGCGCGCTGAAGGATTTTTCCGCCGGCGATCTGTCTGACGCGCTGACGGCGCTGTTGCCCTGGGAGCTGCGCGCGCGGCTCGACCGCGAGGCGCCGACGCATTTCGAGGCGCCGACCGGGACCCAGCTTGCGATCGACTACGAGGCCGAGCAGGGGCCGACGATTGCGGTTCGGCTGCAGGAACTGTTCGGGCTCAACACCCATCCCTCGATTGCCAGGGGCGCGGTGCCGCTGGTGCTGGAACTGCTGTCGCCGGCGCAGCGGCCGGTGCAGGTCACCCGCGATCTCCCCGGCTTTTGGCGCGGCAGCTACGCCGCGGTCCGTTCCGACCTGCGCGGCCGCTATCCGCGCCACCCCTGGCCGGAGGATCCCGCGAGCGCGATGCCGACAAGGCGGGTGAAACCGCGCGGCACGTGAGTGTCCGACGTCTGAGAACGGCTCTCTGTCGTCATGCCCGGCACAAGGCCGGGCATGACGAACTGGGTAAGTTGCGCTGGCGAGCGTCTCCAAAGAGTGATTAGATTTGCGGGCCGGGATCACGGGCTCGCACTTTGGGGAGGCTCGCTTGGAGATCAAGAACGCATCGCCGTCGTTGTACAATGAGGATCTGGCGCCGGCCAAGGAACGCAATTGGGGCGCGTTCAGCATTTTCAACGTCTGGACCTCGGACGTGCATAGCCTGTGGGGCTATTATCTCGCCGCCAGCCTGTTCCTGCTCTGCGGCAGCTTCATCAACTTCATCCTGGCGATCGGCGTCGGCTCGCTGGTGATCTTCGTGCTGATGAGCCTGATCGGCAATGCCGGCGTGCGAACCGGCGTGCCCTATCCGGTGCTGGCGCGCGCCTCGTTCGGGGTCTGGGGCGCCAACATCCCGGCGCTGGTGCGGGCCATCGTCGCCTGCTTCTGGTACGGCGCGCAGACCGCGGCCGCCTCGGGCGCGATCGTCGCGCTGCTGACCCGGATGGACTCGTTCAAGGCCTTCCACCAGTCCTCCCATATGCTCGGCCATTCCACGCTCGAGGTGATCTGCTTCGTGGTGATCTGGGCGCTGCAACTCCTGATCATCCAGCGCGGCATGGAGACGGTGCGCCGCTTCCAGGACTGGGCCGGCCCCGCGGTGTGGCTGATGATGCTGGTGCTCGCGATCTATCTCTGCGTCCAGGCCGGCGGCATCTCGCTGACCGCGCCGATCCCGCAGGATGTGCTGCTCGAGAAGACCAAGGAAGCCGGCGTTCCCGGCGAGCCCGGCACATTCCCGGCTCTCTGCGCCGTCGCTGCGACCTGGATCACCTACTTTGCCGCGCTCTATCTCAACTTCTGCGACTTCTCGCGCTATGCGCCGGACCCGGCCGCGGTGCGCAAGGGCAATATCTGGGGCCTGCCGGTCAATCTGATCCTGTTCTCGCTGGTCGCCGGCGTCACCACCATCGCCGCGTTCAACGTCTATCACGAGGTGCTGCTGCATCCCGACCAGATCTCGGCGAAGTTCGACAGCTGGTTCCTGGCACTGCTGGCCGCGGTCACCTTCGCGGTGGCGACGCTCGGCATCAACGTCGTCGCCAATTTCGTCTCGCCGGCGTTCGATTTCTCCAATGTGTTTCCGCGCCATATCGACTTCAAGAAGGGCGGCTATATCGCGGCGCTGATCGCGCTGGTGCTGTATCCGTTCGCGCCCTGGGAGGGCAACGCCGCGTCGTTCGTCGGACTGATCGGCGCGACCATGGGGCCGGTGTTCGGCATCATGATGGTCGATTACTATCTGATCGCGAAGGGGCGGGTGAACGTGCCGGCGCTGTATCAGGAGGATGGCGAGTACCGTTTCCAGGGCGGCTGGAACGTTAGCGCGCTGATCGCGGCGGCGATCGGCGCGCTGTTCTCGTCGATCCTGCCGAACTTCACCTCGCTGCTGCCGGCGTGGTGGGCGGTCTATGGCTGGTTCTTCGGCGTCGGGATCGCCGGCGCGGTCTACTACGCGCTGCGGATGGCGATGCCGAGCCCGGTCGCGAAGACCGCCTGAACGCCCGGATAGGCATCCGGAACGAAGCGGCCGATGTCGTTCGGTCCGCTTCGCCCGCATCTGTGCGCCTGCATTAACCCTTCGCTCATCCTTTTCGGCAAAATGGCGGGCTCGCGGCCTCGCGCGCGCTCGCGACAAGACGCGCGGCGTGGTGAAATTGCGTGTCCGGTTTTCCGAGTGTGGCGTCATGCGTAACCTGATCATCCTCGCAGCCATCCTGGTCGGGCTCGGCACCGGCATGTCCCAGCTTGCGAGCAAGATGGCCCCTGCCGCCGCGACCCCGGTCAAGCAGACTGCAGCTCCCGCGATCACCGTGGCGCAGGCCAGCGCCCGCACGCTGACCATTGCACCCGATCCTCGCGGTCATTTCGCGACCGACGGCCGCATCGACGGCCAGCGTCTCGACTTCATGGTCGACACCGGCGCGTCGCTGGTTGCGCTGAACGAGAAGTCCGCCGCCCGCTTCGGCCTGCGTCCGACGCCGGGCGACTACAAGCTGCGCATCTCCACCGCCAACGGCACCATCAAGGCCGCGCGCTCTCGTATCGCGATGATCGAGCTCGGCGGCCTCATCGTGCGCGACGTCGACGTCATGGTGCTGCCGGACGAAGCGCTGTCCGAAAACCTGCTCGGCCTGTCGTTCCTGTCGAAGCTCAAGCGCTTCGAATACACCGGCGGCAAGCTGGTGCTGGAGCAGTAAGCGGCATTTTACACTGAAGCAGCCCCTGCCGGAGGCCACCAAGGTCGTTAGTCCTTCATCACAGTGGGCTTCCGCCGCCTGTTCCTTGCCGGTCTCCCGGCGTACTCACCGTAAATCCCTGCTGCATTCTCTAATATAGTCGGGCGGATCGTCGACATTCGGGCAGCGCACGACCTGATAGCAAAGTACTTCGTCCCCGTGTTTGAATATCGTGACTTTTAAACGATCGCCTTTCTCCGTCGGTTTCCCAATAATGGCTATGCCTAGACCGGCACCGTCACCCGATAGCGACACCTCATCTTCCCCAAAAGGAAAAACGGACAGACACTCTTTCGGCACATCGGTCCATTGCCCATTGTGTTCAATGCGCATCGACCGTTCCAGGCCTACCCCAAAACCTTTCTTTTCCGGGTTTCGGTCGCAAACTGCCTTGAGGGTGCGAAGTTCGATCCTCGCAAGATCCCCACCTTGTTGATTTTTGAAAGTCCAAGTCACGACATCCGGCTTACACCAGGGGCCGGAGTTTGCTTTGCATGCCGTTGAACTGGAGAGCAGAAGGCATAAGGCTCCCGCGAGCGCGAACATTTTCATGGGCCTGACTCAATATTTGTATCGATTCCAATCAGGCATTCTCGCTCCTGTTGGCTTGCCGTGTCGCCAATACAAATAGCTCCCATCCCAAGATCCAACCCACGCTCGATAATCGGGAGTTTTCTGGGAGTAAGCCTTCGCATTGTTTATATCTCCATCACTCTCGAGCTGATTATCCCAGTGCATGTGCCCACGTGCGACCGCACCATTATCGCCAAGCCCCACACCACCGGCTAGCGCTCCGTCTTGGAATCCCCGCGCGATCTGATCGTAGTAATATAGTCCGTTGCGCTTGTAGATTTCCACGCCCAGTTCCGGGATAAAGCCCCTGCTCTTGGTCTCTTCCGGGTAATGCTGGGCACCAAGGTCTCTCATTTCCTTGAGGGCAGCATCCCATGCGCGCTCCGCGCTCTCGAAACCGATCCCTGTATTGCGGCTCGGATAGTCGCCACCTTCGGCGCCGCCAAAGCGCTTGACGCCAGCGACGCCACCCGATCCGCTGGGGCTGTTGCCAGTCGCCGGCCCGTTGACGCCGGGCTGTCCCGCTTCCGTCGCTGGCTGCTGCAGCTGCGTTTGCGCTAGTTGAGTCGGTGTCGGCGGCTGTTGAATCTGCACCGGTTGAGTTACGCCATCCGCGGCGAACGGATCGTGGTCAACGGGAAGGAGCGAGTAGTCATCGAAATCCGGCTGATGGTCCACCGGCACCAGGGAGTAATTAGGCATTGATCATTACCTACAGATATTGCGGACGCCCTTCGGGTGAGCCCGTGCGTGACCGCACCTCGCGGAGAGGGCTGGGTTGGCTTTAGATGTTTGAAGGCACGTGTTTGAAGGATGGCTTGCGCGAGGACGCGGAAGTGTCGCTTCCGGGAAATGCCAATCCCCCGATCCAATTTGCTTCTGTGCCGCTTCGACTATTTTCTGACGCGTGAGGGCCGACGGATCATCCGTCTTGGCCTGATTGACGAGAGACGCCGTTGGCGTCGGATTAGCGTAGCCACCAAAGGGAGCAGCTTTGGCTGCGCCTTGATCCGGGTTGGGGCACTTCCGGTGCGGTCGACACCGTCGCCTGCAGCGGGCGCACCGGCATCGGGCTGACCGGTTCCCGTTGCTGGCTATTGCTGCGGCGGGCCTTGCGGCTTTGACTGGGCCAGCTTGGCATTTTTCGTAAATGTCTATTGTGGAGTTACATCCACGCACTGAGCGGGGTCTGAAATACAGAACTCAGTTTTCCCGGTAATCTGGTCGATTTTCCAAGAGCCTAACACTGGCAATCCGCCAAAAATGTTTGAAACCCCTCCCTGTACGTTAGGTCCTTTGCCGATCGGTTTCTCCGGAAAGCCGGGCCTCTCGGTGCATTGACCGGTTAATTGCTTAGTCTCGGCGTCGAGGATTGCGGTGCAGTGATGAAGCTTATGGTTCTTGTTGTCGAGGCGTTCGACAGCATAATGGTTTACACCAGTCTCCACAGTCGCAAACTCAGCGCAAATTTCGTAATCCGCAGCCAGCCCAACGTTCGCCGTCACGGTTAGCGAAAGTACGAGTATCCCGGTCTTCAGAAGCTTCATAAGACCTCTCCACGTCTTCCCCTGTGATGCGGACCATGTCCCCAGATCGGCAGAAATTCGGACCACGTCACTATTGCGCCGAAAGCGAAAGAAAATTCCTCGCGTTGAAGGCTGTGCTACGGACCATTTGATGGCGCTTCCAGAAGCGTGATCCAAGTTTCAGAACGAAGCCTCGAATCATGCGGTGCGAACTTGGCGATTTGAATGGACCGCCATCAACCGATGCTGCCCAAAAGGCTGCGAGGCGCGCTTGCGGGGACGACCTCGACCGCGGTTATTCAATAGCCCTTGTACTCTCTGACACTCAGGAGGTTTGGATTCCCTTCAACCGGGGTCGCCACCAACAAACCAGTTGGGTCGGTAGCGGTGATTATTCTCAAATTATTGCTGCCGGGTTCTGAGAACGTTAGCGTATGTCCATAAACCCCACCGAAATTCGTGGATCTGGCGTTATCAGTGGCAGTGATTGTGAGATTACGGTTGGCAGTAGTAACCTGAGGGCCCTCTGGCGGGGTGCCAGTCGAGTTTCTAGCGAAAAATAGCTGTCAATCTTACCATGTTCAAGCAAGGGGCCCTGGCTGTCAGCCGGTTCGGTTCGCTGCGGTGGCCAATTTCGGCGCGCTCGGCGGTGGATTGGCCGACAGCGGCCTGTCTGATTCAAAAAGCCCGCAGCGGATTTTCCGGTGCGGGCTAAATTGTTGCGATGATGAAAATGGATCGGTGAGTTGCCCGACGTGTCAACTATCGACACTATTCGACGCGCAGATTTGTTCGACGCGCAGATTGCGGAGCGCCGGGAGCGGTTGAAATAGCAACCGCACGGCAATCCTGTCCATGCCTTGGCGCCCCCCTGCCGAAAACCAGTATTTCGCCGACGCCAAATCTGCCGCAATTATCAGCCACAAGCCATCAATCCTGCCTTCCACCGCGGCGATGCATTCGCTAAAGCCAGCGGCATAGTTCCTCCGCATCTCCACGAGGCCATTCCTGATGTTTCCCAAGCCGAAACCCGTGCTGGTTCCGAACACCTATGCCTTCGAATCCGAGCCGATGGTGAAACCGACCGGGTTTCGCGAATATGACGCGCGCTGGCTGTTCAACAAGGAAATCAACCTGATGGGCGTGCAGGCGCTGGGCATGGGGCTCGGTGCGCTGATTTCGGAACTCGGCGTCAAGCAGGAGATCGTCACCGGCCACGATTTCCGCGGCTATTCGGCCTCGATCAAATACGCGCTGATCTCCGGCCTGATGGCGGCCGGCTGCAAGGTGCACGATATCGGATTGGCCGTCACCCCGATGTCATACTTTGCGCAGTTCGATCTCGACGTGCCCTGCGTCGCGATGGTCACCGCCTCGCATAACGACAATGGCTGGACCGGCGTGAAGATGGGCGCCAACCGTCCGCTGACCTTCGGTCCCGACGAGATGACGCGCTTGAAGCAGATCGTGCTCAACGCCGAATTCAACAACAAGGCCGGCGGTTCCTACCAGTTCCACGAGAACTATCCGGCGCGCTACATCGCCGACCTTACCAACCGGCCGAAGCTGAAGCGCAAGCTCAAGGTGGTGGCCGCCTGCGGCAACGGCACCGCGGGCGCATTCGCACCGCAGGTGCTGGAGGCGATCGGCTGCGAGGTGATTCCGCTCGACACCGAGCTCGATCACACCTTCCCGAAATACAATCCGAATCCCGAAGACATGGAGATGCTGCACGCGATCCGCGACGCCGTGCTGGCGCACAAGGCCGATGTCGGGCTCGGTTTCGACGGCGACGGCGACCGCTGCGGCGTGGTCGACAACACCGGCGAGGAGATCTTTGCCGACAAGGTCGGCGTGATGCTGGCGCGCGACATGTCGGCGATCCACAAGGATGCGCAGTTCGTGGTCGACGTGAAGTCGACCGGGCTGTTCGTCACCGATCCCGTGCTGCAAAAGCAGGGTGCGAAGACGGCGTACTGGAAGACCGGCCATTCCTACATGAAGCGCCGCACCAACGAGATGGGCGCGCTCGCCGGCTTCGAGAAGTCCGGCCACTTCTTCTTCAACAAGCCGTTCGGCCGCGGCTATGACGACGGCCTGGTGTCGGCGATCTCGATCTGCGAGATGCTCGACCGCGCGCCCGGCAAGTCGATGGCCGACCTGAAGGACGCGCTGCCGAAGACCTGGTCGTCGCCGACCATGTCGCCGCACTGCGCCGATGAGACGAAATACGGCGTGGTCGATGCCGTGGTGAAGCATTTCGAGGCGTTGCAGCAGAAAGACGGCAAGGTCGCAGGGCAGAAGATCCGCGATCTCGTCACCGTCAACGGCGTGCGCGTCACCGTCGAGGACGGCAGCTGGGGCCTGGTGCGGGCGTCCTCGAACAAGCCGGAGCTCGTTGTCGTGGTCGAAAGCCCGGTCGCCGAGCAGCGCATGCGCGACATGTTCGAGGCGATGGATTCCGTGCTGCGCACGCATCCCGAAGTCGGCGAGTATAATCAGAAGATCTGAGCGTGGCGACCGCCGCAATAACGCTGTCGTCACCCGCGCAGGCGGGTGACCCAGTACGCCGCGGCCTCTCGACTGAAAACGACTGTCTCTGGAATACTGGGTCGCCCGCCTGCGCGGGCGACGACAGAAAGGTTACGCCGCCGGCACCGGCAACGCGGTGACCGACTTGATCTTCTCCATCGCGAAGCGCGAGGTGACGTTCTTCAGCGGCACGGCACTGATCAGCTTCTTGTAGAACACGTCATAGGCCTGCATGTCGGCGACCACGACGCGCAGCATGTAGTCGACGTCGCCGGCCATCCGGTAGAACTCCATCACCTCGGGCATGGCGCTGACGGCGTCGGCGAATTTGCGCAGCCAGGCTTCCGAATGATCGGCGCTCTCGACCGAGACGAACACCGAGATGCCGAGCCCGATCTTGTTCTGGTCGACCAGCGCCACCCGGCGCAGGATCACGCCGTCGGCTTCCAGCCGCTGGATGCGCTTCCAGCACGGCGTCGACGACAGCCCGACCCGGTCGCCGATCTCGGCGACGGAGAGCGAGGCGTCCTCCTGCAACACGGTCAGGATCTTGCGATCGATGGCGTCGAGGCGGCGGCTATTGTCGTGAAGCTGAACGGCGACGTCGGACATAGAAGAATGTTCCATATGAAGGGCTGATATCCCTCATATAGAGAAAAATCTTCTCGTGCAAGCGGTTCGTGACCCGCCAGAC
This sequence comes from Bradyrhizobium genosp. L, assembly GCF_015624485.1. Lineage (NCBI taxonomy): Bacteria > Pseudomonadati > Pseudomonadota > Alphaproteobacteria > Hyphomicrobiales > Nitrobacteraceae > Bradyrhizobium > Bradyrhizobium genosp. L. The sequence continues at coordinate 7,231,466 of NZ_CP061378.1, read as the reverse complement.
CTACCGGGCCTCGGCGTGCTGGCCCAAAAACTCTTCAACTTCAGCACGTTGCGGTGCGGCATAGGCGCCCCCGAAGCGGGTGCATTTCAGCGCTGCGGCGGCCGAGGCGAAGCGCAGCGCCTCGCGCAGCTCCTGCCCCTCGGTGACCGCCAGCGCGAACGCCCCGTGGAAGACGTCGCCGGCCCCGAGCGTATCGACGGTATGGACCGGGAAGGCGGGGGTTTCTTCGAACCCTCCCTGCTCGTTGAGCCAGATCGTGCCCCGCGGCCCGCGCGTCCCGGCCAGGAAGGAAGGGGTGAGCCTGGCGAGCTTCTGCAACGCCTGGCCGTCGTCGGTGACGTCAGCGGTCTCCTGCAGCGGCTCGCTGGAGAATACCAGATGCGAGGAGGCGGTCAGCAGGCCCTCGCTCATCGACATCGCGCGATCGACGTCGACGATCACGGGAATGCCGCGCTTGACGGCCTCGGCGCACAGCTCGGTGCAGAACGGCGCGCAACGGCTCTCGGTCAGGATCGCCGCGCAATCCTCCAGCAGCAGCTCGGTCGGCGGCAGCCGCACTTTCCACAATTCCGGATCGCGGAAGGTGACGATGGTGCGCTCGCCGGTGTCGTCGATCATGATCGCCGAGATCGGCGTCACCAGGTTCGGCAAGTGGATGAGATGGTTGGTCTCGATGCCCTCTTCCGCGAGCTTGTCGAACATGTAGCGGCTCGAGGTTTCCCGGGAATCGCCCATCGGGCCGCACATCGAGGCGCGGCCGCCCAGCCGGACGATGCCGATCGCGGCATTCAGGGCGTTGCCGCCGCAAATCTCCTCAAAATGCGTCGCATGCGTCTTGGAGCCGCGCGCAGGAACGTTGACGCGGAAGGTCAGGTCCCGCACCGGGAGGCCGATGCAGAGGATGCGGGGGGCGATCTTGGGGGCGCCGGTCTGAAAATTCATGCAGAATCCACCATGCTGGTTCCGTGATCTGCCAGAACCTGTGTCCAGATTTAATCGGCAGGATCAAGTCCGGTTCCGCTATTTGTCAGCGGCATTTCCGTGCACCCATCGTCCGAGCAAATGATGGGCAATTGCAAAGGGATGCGGCCCCGCCAGGCCGTCGGGATGCTGGCGCTTGAGCATCAGGGTCGCCTCATGGCGGTCGAACCAGCGGGCGTCCTCGAGCTCGGTGCGGTCGACCACGATGTCCTCGTTGATCGCCCGCGCGGTGCAGCCGATCATCAGCGAGGACGGATAGGGCCAGGGCTGCGTCATGTAATAGGCGACGTCGGTGCAGCGGATGCCCGACTCCTCGAAGATCTCGCGGCGGACCGCGTCCTCGATGGTCTCGGCCGCCTCGACGAAGCCGGCGAGGCAGGAATACATGCCGGGCATGAACTGCTTCTGGCGGCCCATCAGCACCCTGTCGCCATGGGTGACCAGCATGATCACGACCGGATCGGTGCGCGGAAAATGCTCGGCCTTGCAGCTCGGGCATTCGCGCTTCCAGCCGCCGTCCTTCATCGCGGTGCGGGTGCCGCAATTGGCGCAGAAGCCGTGGCGCTGGTGCCAGCTCACCATCGACTTCGCCATCGCGATCGCCGAGAGCTGTTCCGCCGGCACCGCGCCCTGCATCGCCATGCCGCGCAATTCGGTGACCGCGACGTCGCCGCGCCCGACCAGCTTCTCCGCCGCCTGCGGCGCGATGCCCATGCCGAAAATCGGCGCGCTGTCGCGCAGCCCCAGGAAGATCGTGCCGGGGTTGGCGCCGTAGCCGCGGGCCTCGTCCAGCGAGAGCAGCGCGCGGGCGCCGCCATCCTCCTGCTTCACCACCAGCGAGTCGCGATAGACCACATAGGCTCTAGCCTCACGATGGCCCTCCAGCGCGAACAGCTTTTCATCATTGCTGCGCAGATGCGCCGCGCGATCCAGCGCATGGGTGACGAAGGCCGGCTGGCCGAGCGGAAAGGAATCGAATGCTGACATGAAATTTCAACCCAACCAGATCTTGCGGCGAAGCGCGCTGATGAAATTCTGCACTTCCTCGGCATCATGCGCCAGCGGCGGCATCACGCCCCAAACGGGACGCGGCCATGCAGCGTCACTGGTGCGGCGGGCGATGACATGGACGTGAAGCTGCGGCACCAGGTTGCCGAGCGCTGCGATGTTCAGCTTGTCGCATTTGGTGATCTCTTTCAGGGCCCGCGCGACGCGCGAGACCTCGGTCATCAGCTGCGCCTGCTCGACCTCGTCGAGATCGATGATCTCGACCGCGTCGGCGCGCCGGGGCACCAGCAGGAGCCAGGGATAATGCGCATCCTTGATCACCAGCACCTTGCACAGCGGCAGGTCGCCGATGTCGATCGTGTCTTTCTTGAGCTGCGAATGCAGCGTCCAGTCTGAGGCGGGCATGAGGGGCAAGTAATGCCTTTCCGCGTTCCCGTACAAGTCCCACAAACCCAACCTTATAACCTGGGTCGGAGCGCTTGCTTTCCGGCGCTTTTGGCCCCAAATAGGGACCGGGAGATTGGCGGTGGACGAGCCACTCGCCAACCGGGTCAGGTCCGGAAGGAAGCAGCCCTAACGAGGTCCGGATCGGGTCGCTCGTCAGTCTCCTACCTGTTTTTTCCGAGCGAATCGCGCTGGATCGGCGGTCCCCGCGGCTGGGCAGTTCTTGTGCACGCTCGATTTTGGCTCCCATCCGCACGCCGGCTGCCGAAAGAGATCAAGTTGCGGATCGACGCATGAATGACGCTGGCGACCCCTCGAATCCGTCCGACGGCGCCGGCCAGAGCGGCTTCGATCTCGGCGGGGCTCCGGATGCCGCAAAACCCTACCGCGTCCTCGCCCGCAAATACCGCCCGTCCAGCTTCGAGCACCTGATCGGCCAGGAGGCCATGGTGCGCACCGTCTCGAACGCGTTCGAGACCGGGCGGATTCCGCAGGCCTGGATCCTGACCGGCGTGCGCGGGGTCGGCAAGACCACGACCGCGCGCATCCTCGCCCGCGCGCTGAACTACGAGAAGGCCGACGGCTCGGTGCCGGGCCCGACCATCCACATGCCCGATCTCGGTGTGCACTGCCAGGCGATCATGGAAAGCCGGCACATGGACGTGCTGGAGATGGACGCCGCCTCCCACACCGGCGTCGACGATGTCCGCCAGATCAATGACAGCGTGCGCTACGCGCCGGCCAGCGCGCGCTACAAGGTCTACATCATCGACGAAGTCCACATGCTGTCGACCGCGGCCTTCAACGCCTTCCTGAAGACGCTGGAGGAGCCGCCGGAGCACGCCAAGTTCGTGTTCGCCACCACCGAAATCCGCAAGGTGCCGATCACCGTCTTGTCGCGCTGCCAGCGCTTCGACCTGCGCCGCGTCGAGGCCGACGTGCTGATGAAGCATCTCGGCAACATCGCGATCAACGAAGGCGTCGCGGTCGAGCCCGAGGCGCTCGGCATCATCGCGCGCGCCGCCGAAGGCTCGGTGCGCGATTCGCTGTCGCTGTTCGACCAGGCGATCGCGCATGCCGCAGGCGACGTGAAGGCCGATGCCGTCAGGCAGATGCTCGGCCTCGCCGACCGCACCCGGGTCATCGATCTCTTCGAACAGCTGGCGCGCGGCGATCTGGCCGCGGCGTTCGCCGAGTTCCGCGCGCAGTATGACGTCGGCGCCGATCCGGTCGTCGTGCTGTCCGACCTCGCCGAGTTCGTCAATTTCGTCACCCGCGTGAAGGTGGTGCCGGCCACCGCTGACAATGTCGCGTTCGGCGAGACCGAGCGCGTGCGCGCGCGCGAGTTCGCGGCGAAACTTTCGATGCGGGTGCTGTCGCGGATGTGGCAGATGCTGCTCAAGGGCATTACCGAGGTGCAGACCGCGACACGCCCGGCCGCCGCGGCCGAAATGGTGCTGGTGCGGATCGCCTATGTCGCCGACTTGCCGACGCCCGACGAGGCGATCCGGATGATCGAGCAGAATGGCGGTGGCAACGCGCCGGCGACGTCGGGCGGCTCGGCTGCGTCGCGCGGCGCGCCGACATCGACGATGTCCGCGATGCCGCCCACATCATTCCGCGCCCCGCAGGGTGCGCCGCGCGCCGATGTCGCCGCGCGTCCGCAGATGGTGGCGCCGGCAGCGAACGCCGCGCCGGCGCTGCGCATCACGAGCTTTCCGCAGCTGATCGCGCTCGCCGGCGAGAAGCGCGACGTCCTGACCAAGGGCGCGCTGGAGTCCGACGTGCGGCTGGTCCGCATCGAGGACGGCCAGCTCGAGATCGCGCTCGAGCCGAAGGCCTCGCGCGGCCTCGTCACCGATCTCTCGCGCAAGCTCGAATCATGGACCGGCCGGCGCTGGACCGTGATCATTTCCAACGAGGCCGGTCAGCCGACGGTGCGCTCGCAGAACGAGCTGGCGCGCAACGAGCACCAGCGCACCGCCGAGGCCGATCCGCGCGTGCAGGAAGTGCTGGCGCGGTTTCCCGGCACGCGGGTCGTCGAGGTGCGCCGTCTCGCCGCCGAGCTGCCGGCGTCGGATGCCACCGGTGAAGACCCGATCGAACCTCCCGACAGCGACGACGATTGATCTGGCCACAAGGACATACGCATGGCTGATTTTCTCGGCATGATGAAGCAGGCAGCGCAGCTGCAATCCAAGATGCAGGCGATGCAGGAAGAGCTCGGCAACGTCGAGGTCGAGGGCATTTCCGGCGGCGGGCTGGTCGCGGTGCGGATGACCGCGAAGATGGAGGTGAAGGGCGTCAAGATCGATCCCTCGCTGATGAAGGAAGAAGAGCGCGAGGTGCTCGAGGACCTGCTGGTCACTGCGCATGGCGACGCCCGCCGCAAGGCGGAGACCGCGATGCAGGAGAAGATGGCGGCGCTGACCGGCGGGCTCGGCCTGCCGCCCGGGTTTGGTTTGTAAATGGCTGCAAGCGTCGCCGGTCCCGAGATCGAACGGCTGATCCAGCTGTTGGCGCGGCTGCCCGGGCTCGGCCCGCGCTCGGCCCGCCGCGCGGCGCTGCATCTGATCAAGAAACGCGAAGCGCTGATGACGCCGCTGACCGCGGCGTTGCAGGTGGCGATCGAGAAGATCCAGGTCTGCAAGACCTGCGGCAACATCGATACGCAAAACCCCTGCACGGTGTGCACCGATCCGCGCCGCGATCCCTCGATCATCGTCGTGGTCGCCGATGTCGCCGACCTCTGGGCGCTGGAACGCGCCAATGCGACCAATGGCCGCTATCACGTGCTGGGCGCGACCTTGTCGCCGCTCGACGGCGTCGGCCCGCAGGATCTCACCATCGATCAACTGGTGGCGCGCGCCCATGCGGCCGAAGTCAGCGAGATCATCCTGGCGCTCAACGCCACGGTCGATGGCCAGACCACCGCGCATTACATTACCGACCTGTTGTCGGAGGCCAATGTGCGGGTAACGCGGCTGGCGCATGGCGTGCCCGTCGGCGGCGAGCTTGATTACCTCGATGAAGGTACGCTATCGGCTGCCATGCGGCAGCGGACGCTGTTCTAGCGCACTTGTGCCAAATCCGATTGCGGCGGTGTCGCCCCAGAAGCCGGGCGGTCCGAAACATTACGCTTAACCAATATGATAGGGTGGATGACGATTCGAGGCGGTCATTCACGCTTCTCGCGGATCAGATACGGAATCACAGCATATGACGACACAGCGATTCGGCGCACGCTTGGGCTTTGCGCTTTTGTGCGCGGTATTGAGTGCGCCCTGCGCGATCGCGCAGCAGAGCGACGCCCCGCAGAGGCCGGGCAAGCCGATCCATAACGGCGAAGTTCTGTCCGGGGAACTCAGCGCCATGCGGGTGCGCGACGTCAAGCGGCCGGGCAAGCGCGTCGCGACCTATCAGGTCACCAGCGAGCCGCGCCGCTTGCCGCCGCCGAACGGTCTCTGCAACCTCGAGACCGGTCCCGAGACGTTCCAGCTCGTCACCACCAGCGACGCCCAGACCGCGCAGCTCAACCGGCTCGTCGGCAAGGCGATCTCGGTGAAGGTCGACGAGATCGCCTGCGCCAAGGACGCCGGACAGGTCAGCGAAGCCATCGTCACGAAGTGGAGCGTGGTGGCGAAGTAATACGCGCCACAATCCCGGTGTCGTCGCCCGGCCTGTGCGCAATCGCGCACATGGACCGGGCGACCCAGTACGCCGCGGCCCCTCCGTTGAACAACAAGCGTCTCTGGAATACTGGGTCACCCGGTCAAGCCGGGTGACGACAGCGGTGGACTAAACCCGCACCGGCCCGAGCTCATCAAAATGCCCACGCCGCTGCAGCCAGACGAGCAGGATCAGGCTCGGGATCGCGACCAGCACGCAGATCACGAAGAACGCCGACCAGCCGACATTCTGCGCGATAAAGCCCGCGCCCGACGACAGGTAGGTGCGGCCGACCGCCGCGAGCGCGGTCAGCAGCGCATACTGGGTCGCGGTGTGCAGCGGATTGCGGCACAGCGCCGAGAGATAGGCGACGAAGATCACGGTGCCGATCGCGCTGGTGAAATTCTCCGCGGTGATGGCGAGCGCCAGTGCCCAGTGGTTGATGCCGACATGCGCGAGCCAGGAAAACGAGAGGTTGGCGAGCGCCTGCAGCACGCCGCCGATCCACAGGCTGGTCGCCAGCGAATAACGCCGCGCCACGAAGCCGCCGGCAAAGCCGCCGATCAGGGTTGCGGCGAGGCCGACGCCCTTCACGATCGCCGCATAGTCGACCTTGGAAAAACCGATGTCGATCACGAACGGCGCGGTCATGGTGCCCGAAAACGCATCGGTGAATTTGAACAGCACCACGAAGGCGAGTGCCGCGAACGCGTCCTTCCGGGTCAGGAACTCGGAGAACGCGCCGGCCGCGGCATGCAGCACGCGTTCCGCCGCCGTCTGCGCATGGGTGGCCGCCTCGGCGCCCTTCGATTGCGGCGGCTCGGTCGCGGCAAGCGCCGTGATCGTGCCGATCAGGATCAGCGCGGCCATCACGACATAGCCCCACATCCACGCCGACGGGCGCGCAACGCCTGATGCTTCGAAGCCGCTGACGATGAACAGTGCTCCCGCGGTCGATACCAGCATGCCGATGCGATAGGCCGCGACATAGGACGCCATGCCGGCGGCCTGCTCGCTTTCAGGCAGGCTCTCGACGCGAAAGGCGTCGACCACGATATCCTGCGTCGACGACGCGGTCGCCACCAGCAGCGCGGCGAAGGCGGCAAACCACGGCGATTTCGCCGGATCGGCCATCGCCAGCACCAGGATCGCGGCGATCAGCAGCAGCTGCGAGAACAACAGCCAGCCGCGGCGGCGGCCGAAGGCGTGCGTGAACAGCGGCACGTGCAACGCATCGACCAGCGGTGCCCAGAGGAATTTCAGCGTGTAGGGCGTGCCGATCAGCGCCAGCAGCCCGATGGTGCCGAGATCGACCCCGGCCTCCTTCATCCACACCTGCAAGGTCGACCCCGACAGCGCCAGCGGCAGGCCCGAGGAGAAGCCGAGCAGCAGGACGATGAGAACGCGCGGTTGCAGATAGACCGCCAGGCCGTCGCGCCAGGAGGTGGGGGGCGGGGAAGCTTTTTCTGGCGAGGGCTCGGTCGCTTCGGGCGCGGTCATAAGCAGTTGGTAGCAGATTCGAGCCACAAAAACGGTGTCATCGCCCGGCTTGACCGGGCGACCCAGTATCCCAGAGGCCTATCCGCCGCCCGCAGCAATCTCCGGATAAAGATCGATCCAGTCCGGATTGTCCTTCTCGATCAGGGATATCTTCCATGCGCGAGGCCATTTCTTCAGGCGTTTCTCGCGACGGATCGCATTCTCCGGATCATCGAACTGTTCGAAATAGACGAGCCTCACGATGTCGTATTTTTCAGTGAAACTCTTCATAGGTTTCAGCTTGTGCTCCCAGACTCGTCGGATGAGATCATTTGTCACGCCGATGTAGAGCGTGCCGCCAATGCGGCTGGCGAGGATGTAAACGTAGTAGTGCCGTGCCCCCAACTTCCGCCTCTGGAATACTGGATCGCCCGGTCGAGCCGGGCGATGACACCGAATATTTGGCGGGGATCGCAGACGATAACTATTCCCCCGCTTGCAGCTTGCGCGGGGCGGGGAACAGGTCGGGGGCTGGGCCCTTCACGAAGCGAGGCACCTCGATCGGCGCTTCCGCCTTGCTGAAGTCGAGCTCCTCGATGCGGCCGGCGCGCTTTTCGATCTTGTCGGCGGAGATCAGGATCTGCCTGACGTCCTCGTTGACCTGGCCGAAATGGTTCTGCAGCTTGAGCACGCGATCGCGCAGCCGGCCGAGGTCGTCGCCGAGATGCATCACCTCGTTGCGGATCTGGTCGGCGGCATCGCGGATGCGGGCATCCTTCAGGATCTGCTGCATCACCTGGATCGCCAGCATCAGCAGCGAGGGCGACACCAGCACGACGCGGGCGCGATAGGCCTTCTGGATCACGTCGTCGAAGCCGTCATGGATCTCGGCATAGACCGATTCCGAGGGCACGAACATCAGCGCGGTGTCCTGGGTCTCGCCGGGGATCAGGTATTTCTCCGCGATGTCGCTGACATGCTTCAGCACGTCGACGCGCAGCCGCTGGCTGGCAAATTTGCGCTCCTCGTCGCTGCGCGCATCATGCAGCGCGGTCATCGCTTCCAGCGGAAATTTGGCGTCGATGCAGAGCGGGCGTTGGTCGGGCAGGAACACCACGCAGTCCGGGCGCTTGCCCGAGGTCAGCGTGTGCTGGAATTCGTAGGATCCCTTCGGCATGCCGTCCTGGACGATCGCCTCCATCCGGGCCTGGCCGAACGCGCCGCGCGACTGCTTGTTGGCGAGCACGTCGCGCAAGGTCGTGACCTGGGTGGTGAGCTCGTTGAGGTTCTTGTGGGCGTGATCGATGATGCCGAGCCGCTCATGCAGCACGCGGAGCGAATCCATCGTGTTGCGGGTCGACTGCTCCATCGACTGGCCGACCCGATGGGTCACCGAATCCAGACGCTCGTTGACCGCCCGCGCCATCTCGGCCTGCCGGCCGGCCAGCGCCTGCGCCATGGCATCGGCCCGGCCTGAAGATTCGCTTTGGGCGCGCAGCACGTCGGCGAGCCGCTCTTCGAGCTCGTCGGCGCGGATCGCCTGGGCCATCGCGAGTTCCGCGCCGCGGCAGCCTGAACGGGCGATGATGATGGCGATCGTGAGCAGCAGGACGAGCGCCAGCACGCCAAGGCCGATCAGCGCATCGGAAACGCGGACCGGCAGCTCGCCTATGGTGAGAAGAATCTCGTTCATGCCGGCCGTTGTAGCCGATTCGCGGCTTGCGGCGAACGAAGAGAGAACATTTATCGCGAATGCAACCGCAATTTTCGTGGTTAACGTCGGCTGAAGAAACATGGTTAAGGCCGGCTTAACCGGTTCCGGAGCGCATTGACCCCCAGAGACCAGCGGCTTAAATCGCGCGCATGGCCATCAGAGAAATCATCATCCTGCCGGACAAGCAGCTGCGCCTGGTGTCGAAGCCTGTCGAGGCGGTGACGCCGGAGATCCGCAAGCTTGCCGACGACATGCTGGAGACGATGTACGACGCGCCCGGCATCGGGCTTGCGGCGATCCAGGTCGCGCAGCCGCTGCGGCTGATCACCATGGACCTCGCCAAGCGCGAGGAGGACGGCGAGACCACGCCGAAGCCGCGCGTCTTCATCAATCCGGAGATCATCGCGCGCTCGGAGGAGCTCTCGGTCTACGAGGAGGGCTGCCTCTCGATCCCCGAATATTACGAGGAGGTCGAGCGTCCGGCGCGGGTGCGCATCCGATTCCTCGACCTCGACGGCAAGCTGCATGAGGAGGATGCGGAAGGGCTTTATGCCACCTGCATCCAGCACGAGATCGACCATCTCAACGGCGTGCTGTTCGTGGATTATCTGTCGAAGCTGAAGCGCGACCGCGTCTTCAAGAAATTCGAGAAGGCCGCCAAGCGCGCGGCGGAATAGCGGCGTTTTGGTTTGCCCGTCATGCCCGGGCTTGACCCGGGCATCCACGTCTTGCTTCTTGAGGGGCCAAGGACGTGGATGGCCGGGACAAGCCCGGCCATGACGGATGTTTAGGCCTCCCGGAAGAAATTGACTGCATGTCTCTCCGCCTGATCTTCATGGGCACGCCAGATTTCGCGGTGCCGACGCTGCTGGAGCTCGTGGCGCACGGCCATGAGGTCGCAGCCGTCTACACCCGCGCGCCGAAGCCGGGCGGGCGGCGCGGCCTGCAATTGCAGCCGACGCCGGTGGAGCAGGAGGCGCGCCGGCTCGGCATTCCCGTGCTGACGCCGAAGACGTTGAAGACGCCCGAGGCGCTGGAAGAGTTTCGCGCGCATGATGCGGATGCGGCGGTCGTCGTTGCCTACGGCATGATCCTGCCGCAGGCCATCCTCGATACGCCCTCGCTCGGCTGCTTCAATCTGCATGCCTCGCTGCTGCCGCGCTGGCGCGGTGCCGCGCCGATCAACCGCGCCATCATGGCCGGCGATGCCGAGAGCGGCGTGATGGTGATGAAGATGGATGTCGGGCTCGACACCGGCGATGTCGCGATGGTCGAGCGACTGCCGATCACTGAGAACATGACGGCCTCCGACCTGCATGACGCACTGGCGCCGCTCGGTGCCGATTTGATGGTGCGCGCGATGGGCGGCCTGGACCGCGGCGGCTTGCAGCTCACGAAGCAGAGCGAGCACGGCGTCACCTACGCCGCCAAGATCGAGAAGGCCGAGGCGCGAATCGACTGGAGCAAGCCGGCGCATGCGGTATTGCGCCACATTCACGGTCTGTCGCCGTTTCCCGGCGCGTGGTGCGAGCTCGCGGGCGAGGGCGAGCCGGTGCGGCTGAAGATCCTGCGCTGCGAGCTGGCCCGTGGCGCCGGCGCGCCCGGTGCCGTGCTCGACGACAATCTTGCGATCGCCTGCGGCGACGGTGCGATCCGGATCCTCGAGCTGCAGCGCGCCGGATCGAAGCCGATGAAGGCGGCTGATTTCCTGCGCGGCACGCCGCTGAAGCCGCCCGCGCGGCTCGCCTGATGCCGCGCTACAAGCTCACCATCGAATATGACGGCACGCCCTTCTCCGGCTGGCAGATCCAGGACACGGCGCCGACCGTGCAGGGCGCGCTGGAGACGGCGGTGAAGGCGATCTGCGGCGAGGATGTTCGTGTCCACGGCGCCGGTCGCACCGATGCCGGCGTGCACGCGCGGGGCCAGGTCGCGCATTGCGATATCGCAAAGGCGTTTCCGCCGGGCCGCTTTCGCGACGGGCTGAACGCGCATCTGCGGCCGCATCCGATCGCGGTGCTCGCGGCCGACATCGTGCCCGATGATTTCGAGGCGCGCTTCTCGGCGGTCAGGCGGCATTATCTCTATCGCATCGCCAACACCCGGGCGAATCTTGCACTCGATATCGGCCGGGTCTGGCGCGTGCCGCGCGTGCTCGATGCGGAGGCGATGCACGCCGCCGCGCAGCGCCTGCTCGGCAAGCACGATTTCACGACGTTCCGCGACACCGAGTGCCAGGCCAAATCGCCGGAGAAGACGCTCGACCAGCTCGACGTCACGCGCGATGGAGATGCCGTCAACATCGTCACGTCGGCGCGCTCGTTCCTGCACAGCCAGGTGCGTTCGATGGTCGGCTCGCTGGTATGGGTCGGCGAAGGCCGCTGGCGTGCCGACGACCTCGCCGCCGCACTCGCCGCCCGCAACCGCGCCGCCTGCGGCCCGGTCGCGCCGCCGGAGGGACTATATCTGGTGCGGGTGGATTACTAGCGGCCACAACCCCTACTGTGCATGGGGTTGTTTTTCGATATTTTGGTCTAACGGGTCGGAGCCTAGCCGAAATACCTGTCCAGCACGCCCCGATAGATCCGCGTCAGCTTCTCCAGATCGGACACCGGCGTGCGCTCGTCGATCTGGTGCATGGTCTGGCCGACCAGGCCGAATTCGATCACCGGGCAGTAGCTCGCGATGAAGCGGGCATCGGACGTGCCACCCGAAGTCGAGAGCTCGGGCCGGCGGCCGGTGATCTCCTCGATCGCGGAGACCGCGAGGTCGGTGAAGGGGCCGGGCCTGGTCACGAACACGTTGGAGTTCGACGGCTGCCAGTCGATGCGGGCGCGGATGCGGTTGCCGCAGGCCTTCGCCAGGCGTTCATCGACCAGTTGCCGCAGGCTCTCCTGGGTATGATTGTCGTTGAAGCGGATGTTGAACCTCGCCCGCGCCTGTCCGGGGATCACATTGCCTGCGGTGTTGCCGACGTCGACCGTGGTGAATTCGAGATTGCTCGCCTGGAATTGCGCGCTGCCGTGGTCGAGCGGCTCGTCGCTCAGCGCCACGATCAGCCGCGAGATATCAGGCACCGGGTTGGAGGCGCGATGCGGATAGGCGACATGGCCCTGCACGCCGTCGACGACGAGCGTGCCGGATTGCGAGCCGCGCCGGCCGATCTTGATCGTGTCGCCGAGCACTTCGACATTCGAGGGTTCGCCGACCACGCAATGATCGAACCGCTCGCCGCGCTCGGCGCACCATTTCAGGAGCTTCACGGTGCCGTTGATCGAGACGTCTTCCTCGTCGCCGGTGATCAGGAACGAGATCGAGCCCTTTGGCGCGCCGCCATGGTCCTTCAGATATTGCAGCACCGCGGCGACGCTGCAGGCGATGCCGCCCTTCATGTCGACTGCGCCGCGGCCGTAGAGATAGCCGTCTTTCACTTCGCCGGAGAACGCGCCGAGCGTCCACGCCGCCTCATCGCCGGGCGGCACGACGTCGGTGTGTCCGGCGAAGGTGATATGCGGCGCCGTGCTGCCGATCCGGGCATAGAGATTGTCGATATCCGCGGTGCCGGGCTCGGAGAAGGTGACGCGATGCACGTCGAAGCCGGCGGCCTTCAGCAGATGTTCGAGAACGCCCAGCGCGCCGGCATCGGCAGGCGTCACCGACGGGCAGCGGACGAGATCGCGGGTGATGGAGACGGCATCGGTCATGCCGTCCGCTTAACACGTCACGTTGCGGATGGGCCAGCTTTGTGCGGTGCGATTTCGAGCGCGCTCTGCTGATCCCAGCCCTGCGTCAAACGCGGCGCGTTGTCGCGGTTGCCGGGCGGCCTCATCCGTTGCTTGCCGAGCGGATTGGCGCCGTACCGATTGGTGTGCCGGGTGCCCCGAAGAAAGCCCATCTCGACGAAGCCCCAGAAATACAGCAGCCCCATCGGGACGATCAGCACGAGCGTCCAGGACGCGTCGGGAAGACGATCGGCAAACTGGTTACAGAGGCCGGGCAGGACGAAGTATGGCAATATCCACCATGCGCTCTTGTCGCGATCGTGCAGGCGTTTGACCAAGGCTGCGCAATAGACCCAGACGAACAGCGCCGTTGCGAGCGCCTTGATTGCGTGCAGCGGCAGGCGAGACCAGGACAGCGATCTGTAGGCGTTCGGATCGACGATCCCGAAGACGTCATCGAGACTGTAACCGAACGATACGCCCCATCCGAACGCGAGGCCGGTCGCCAGCACCATGGCGGCGAGGGCGATCATGCCGCCAAGGATAACCAATCCCGCGAGCCAGTATTTGGCGCGGTTGATGCGGCCCTCGAAGCTGAAAAGGTACCAGGTCCAATTCATGAAAAAACTCCGGGCGGCGGGAATTGGTCGCGGCCCGGAGTTTTGTCGATCTTACCTGGAGACTGGTTCAGTCCCGCAGCAGCTCGTTGATGCTGGTCTTGGCGCGGGTGCGCTCGTCGACGCGCTTGACGATCACGGCGCAGGCCACCGCCGGACCCGGCTGGCCGTTCTTCAGCGGCTTGGCCGGCGTGGTGCCGGGCACCACGACGGCATATTCGGGCACCTCGCCGACGAAGATCTCGCCGGTCTCGCGGTCGACGATCTTGGTGGAGGCGCCGAGGAACACGCCCATCGCCAGCACCGCGCCTTTGCGCACGATCACGCCTTCGGCGACCTCGGAGCGCGCGCCGATGAAGCAGTCGTCCTCGACGATCACGGGTTCGGCCTGCAGCGGCTCGAGCACGCCGCCGATGCCGACGCCGCCGGAGATGTGCACGCGCTTGCCGATCTGGGCGCAGGAGCCGACCGTCGACCAGGTGTCGATCATGGTCGCTTCATCGACATAAGCGCCGAGATTGACGAAGGAAGGCATCAGCACGACGTTGCGGGCGATGAAAGCCGAACGGCGAACGATCGCGCCCGGCACGGCGCGAAAGCCGGCGTCGCGGAAACGGTTCTCGCCCCAGCCTTCGAACTTCGAGGGCACCTTGTCCCACCACGATGCCTTGCCCGGGCCGCCAGGAATTGAGCTCATGTCGTTGAGGCGGAACGAGAGCAGCACCGCCTTCTTCAGCCACTGATTGACCTTCCACTTGCCGCCGGCCTCGCGTTCGGCGACGCGGGCCTCGCCCTTGTCGAGCAGCTCCAGCGCATGATCGACGGCGTCGCGGACCTCGCCCTTGGTCGAGGTCGAGATGCCTTCGCGGGCGTCGAACGCGGTGTTGACGGTGGTTTCGAGGGCGGACAGCGACATCGGGATATCCTCGGGCGTATCGGGATTATGACGGGAATTGAGGGGCTTTTTCCGGATTTGGGACGGGAGAGTCAAGGCAAACTCCGCCGTCGCCGGGACGACGAGGGGAGAGATCAGACTTTGCCGCTCAACCGCTGCAAAAACCCGGTCAGATCGTCGGTGACGTGGTCGACATGCGCGGCGTCGCGGCCTTCCAGCTCCCAGGTCTCGCGCACCACCTCCTGGCTGCCATCGGGCACCACCAGCACGGTGACCATGCCGAGCTCGTGCGGGACGACCAGATTGCGTGCGAGGTCTTCGAACATCGCGGCCCTGGCCGGATCGACGTCGTGCAGCTTGAGGAACTTCTGGTAGGTCTGCGGCGCCGGCTTCGGCTCGAGGTCGGCGGCGATGATGTCGAACACGCCGTCGAAATGATCGCCGATGCCGAGCCGGCCGAGCACGGCGTCGACATGGTCGACCGAGCCGTTGGTCAGGATCAGTTTGCGCCCCGGCAGCTCCGCGATCGCGGCGCCCATCGCAGGATTGGGCTGCAGCGGCGAATGGTCGATCTTGTGCACATAGGCGAGGTAGTCGTCGGCCTTCACGCCGTGCTCGGTCATCATGCCGCGCATCGTGGTGCCGTAGCGCAGGTAGTAGTCCTTCTGGATCCGCCGCGCCTCCTCCGGCGTCACATTCAGCCAGTTGCTGACGAACTCGCCGATCCGCGCGTCGACCTGCTGCCACAGATTGACGTGATGCGGGTACAGCGTGTTGTCGAGGTCGAACACCCAGGTGTCGACATGGCCGAAGCTGCGGGAAGTTTTCATCATGCTCTCATTCACGGCATCGCAAAGCGCAGCGTCTTGCCGCCGCTGGTCATGTCGACGGTGGTAAATCCCGTTGCCGCGAGACCGCGACTGGCGCAGTCGCCCTGCTCGCTGCTCTCGAATTTGCTGTCGCGGGTGCAGAGCTGCACGGCGCCGCCCCAGTTCAGCGGCTTGTCCTTGATGCGGACGGTGCGGTTGTCGCTGTCGACGGCCTCGGCAAAGGAATAGATCTGCTTCGGCGTGCCGGTGATATCGGGATGCAGGCATTTGCCGGGATCGATGCGGTACCAGCCGCGGCTGGTCACCGTCCTGCCGTCATCGGTGGCAACCGCGGCCATCACCTTGTGCGGCGTGTCGTTGCACCAGGTCAGCCCCGATGGCGACGGCTTCTGGACGGCATCGATCATCGCGGCGAAGAAGTTCGGCGACTGCACGATGTCGCTGGCGAGCCCGCGGCTTTTCAGGAACGCGGCGAGCGCGCTCTGCGTCTTCGGCCCGTCGACGCCGTCGATCGGCGCCGCGTCATAGCCCGCGATCACCAGCAGGCGCTGGATGCCGGCAAGCCGCGCCTGCTCGTCGTCATACTCGCTGTCTTCGGCCAGATAGGCGACGAGATTGCCGTCATCGCTCTGCGTCGGCGTGATCTGGGTGAACTGCGCGGGCGTCTGGCCGGAGCGGCACTGGCGCGCGGCGGCGATCACGAAATTGTCCTGCGCGACGCAGAGCGTATCGGTGCCGTTCTGCGGGATCGGCGAGGCGCCATAGACGCCGAGCGCGCGTGCATTCAGCAGCACGCGGTCGGCGGAAAGCTGGCCCTGCACCACGACGCGACAGGTCGCGGGATCGATGCGAAACCAGCCGCGCGTTGCGGTCGCTGCCTTTTCGTCGATGCCGATCGCGGCCTCGACGACATAGCTCATGCGGTTGCAAAGCTTCAGGTCGGCGTGCGCCGGCTCCGCGGAGAACAGCAGCGACATCACCGCGGCCGGGAACGACATCATCAGCCGCGCCAGCGGCGAGCGATGCGGCGACTTGGCCAGCGCCGCGGCGATCCGCGCATGTAGGGTGGTGCGGCGGCCACGGCGCAGGGCGCGGACGGCCGGGACGTACCCGGCCGTGACCGCCTTCGATCGCTTGATCGCGCCTGCCATTACTTATGGATCAGCGTGCCGGTCCCCTGGTTGGTGAAGAGTTCGAGCAGCACCGCGTGCTGCATCTTGCCGTCGATGATCACGACGCCCTGCACGCCCTGTTCGAGCGCGTAGATGCAGGTCTCGACCTTCGGGATCATGCCGCCGGAAATGGTGCCGTCGGCGATCAGCTTGCGGGCATCCTTGATCGACAGGTCGGGGATCAGCTTCTTCGACTTGTCGAGCACGCCGGGTACGTCGGTCAGCAGCAACAGCCGCTTGGCCTTCAGCGCGCCCGCGACCGCGCCGGCAAAGGTGTCGGCGTTGACGTTCAGCGTCTGGCCGTCCTTCGAGGTCGCCAGCGGCGCCAGCACCGGGATCAGCTCGTAGCCGATCAACTGGTTGAGCAGCGTGAGGTCGACCTTCTCGGGGTCGCCGACGAAGCCCAGGTCGACGGTCTTTTCGATGTGGGAATCCGGGTCGACCATGGTGCGCGTCGTCTTCGACGCCTTCACCATGTTGCCGTCCTTGCCGGACAACCCCACGGCCTTGCCGCCGGCTTCGTTGATGTAGCCGACGATCTGCTTGTTGACCGAGCCCGCCAGCACCATCTCGACGATCTCGATAGTGGCGGCGTCGGTAATGCGAAGCCCCGCGGCGAATTCCGACACGATGCCGAGGCGCTTCAGCATGGTCGCGATCTGCGGCCCGCCGCCGTGCACGACCACCGGATTGATCGCGGTCTGCTCGAGCAGCACGATGTCGCGGGCGAAGGCCTTGGCGGTCTCCTCCGCGCCCATGGCATGGCCGCCATATTTGATGACGATGGTTTCCTCGTCATACTCCTGCATGTGCGGCAGCGCTTCCGAGAGGATGCGGGCCTGATCGAACGGGCTGATGTGCTGGTCGGTCATGGGGCGGGTCTCGTCGTCGGCGGAGGGGTGGGCGCGGTTCTATCTGATTGCCGGGCAGGCGCAAAGTGGGAGCAGGTATTCGTACCCCCGGATTACGCTTCCCTCCATCCGGGCTGCGGATCAGCGCTTCGGCCACATTGCCGCGACGGCCAATACCACCCAGCTCAGGATCAGCAGCGTTCCGCCTGATGGTGCGGCCATTGGAAACAATCCGTGGCCGGCATATTGGCGCATCGTCAGGTCGCCCGCAAACAATGACGCTGCGATGACGAAGCCGGCCGCTGCCGTGATGGCGATCTTCGCATGCACGATCGCGCGATCCGCGATCGCCGTGGTCGCGAGCACGGCGGTGGCATGGAACAGCAGCATCGAGGATGCCGCCGCGAGCCGCGAGGCGTCCGGCAAATGGGCCGCACCAGCGGCCAGCATCACGCCACAGGCGCCCATGATCGCGGCAAGGCCGACCAGCAGGCGCGGCAGGCCGGTCACCTGCGCCGCTCCTCGATCAGGCGCACCATCGCAGCCCGCAATTCCGGCATGCCGTCGCCGTCGCGTGACGATGTCACCAGCACTTCGGGGAAGGCCGCAGGATGCTTGGCCAGCGCCGCCGACGTGTCGTCGATGGTGGTCTTCAATGCGCCGGCCTTGACCTGGTCGGCCTTGGTCAGCACGACCTGGTAGCTGACCGCGGATTTATCCAGCGTCTTGAGCACGTCGAGATCGACATCCTTGATGCCATGGCGCGCGTCGATCAGCACGTAGACCCGTGCCAGCGTGGCGCGTCCGAGCAGGAACTTATGGATCAGCTCGGTCCACGACGCGACCTTGGTCTTCGGCGCGGAGGCATAGCCGTAACCGGGCATGTCGACGAGACGGAAGTCCGCCTTCTCCGGTCCCTCGAAGAAAATCAGCTCCTGGGTGCGGCCCGGCGTATGCGAGGTGCGTGCGAGGTTGCTGCGGCCGGTCAGCGCGTTGATCAGGCTCGACTTGCCGACATTGGAGCGGCCGGCAAAGGCGACCTCGAGCGGCCCCATCGGCGGCAGCGTCGCGATCGAGGGCGACGCCCAGATGAAACGCCAGTCGCCGGCGAACAGCTTTCGCCCCTGCTCGGTCAACTCCGCGTCGGTCTCGACGGCCATGTGCGATTGCTTCGCTTCGCTCGCAATGACGGCAGCTATGCCGCCTTCCTCGCGAACGTCGCCTTCAGATTGTCGAACAGCTCAACCTTCACGCCGTTGAGCCGCATGATGTAGCTCTGCTGCGTCACGGACAACGTGTTGTTCCAGGCCCAGTAGATCACGAGACCGGCCGGGAAGCCCGCCAGCATGAAGGTGAAGATCAGCGGCATCCAGTCGAAGATCAACTTCTGGGTCGGATCCGGCGGCGCCGGGTTGAGCTTCATCTGGACCCACATCGTGACGCCCATGATGAGCGGCCAGATGCCGAGCCACAGGTAATGGCCGAAGAACGGGATCTGGGTCGGGTCGTAATGCAGCAGGCCGAACAGCGTGAACAGATTGGTCGGGTCCTGCGCCGACAGGTCCTTGATCCAGCCGAAGAACGGCGCGTGCCGCATCTCGATGGTGATGAACAGCACCTTGTAGAGCGAGAAGAACACCGGGATCTGCAACGCGACGGGAAGACAACCGGCGATCGGGTTGATCTTCTCCTTCTTGTAGATCTCCATCATCTCCTGCTGCTGCTTCACGCGGTCGTCAGGATAGCGCTCCTTCAGCGCCTGCAACTGCGGCTGCACCGACTTCATCTTCGCCATCGAGGCGTAGGACTTGTTGGCGAGCGGGAAGAACAACAGCTTGACGATGACGGTCACCAGCAGGATGGCGATGCCGAAATTGCCGACCAGATGGTAGAAGAAGTCGAGCGCCAGGAACATCGGCTTGGTGATGAAATAGAAGTGGCCCCAGTCGATCAAGAGATCGAAATGGTTGAGGCCGAGCTGCTGATTGTAGCCGCCGAAGCCGACCAGCGGGAAATTGAGACCGACGACGGCGGCTTCCTTCGCGCCGGCAAACAGCCGCGCATTGGCGACGCCGGTGCCGCCGATCGGGATGGTCTGCGCGCCGAGCATGTAATCGGCCTGATAGCGCTTGTCGCCCGTGGTGAAGCGGGCGGTGTCCAGGGTCGCATTGGTGTCGGGCAACAGCGCGGTGGCCCAGTATTTGTCGGTGATGCCGAGCCAGCCGTCGGTGACCTTCTGGAAGATGGCGCCACGGGCGTTTCCGCCGGTGGCGACCTTGCTGTCATCCAGATTCTTGTAGCTCAACTCCTGCAGGCCCTGCTCGCCGAGATAGCCGACCGGGCCTTCGTGCAGGATCGCGTAGCCGGAGACCGGCGGCTTGCCGCCGCGCGAGATCAGCGCGAACGGATACAGCGTGACCGGGGCGCTGCCGAGATTGTTGACCTCGTCCTTGACGGTGAAGAGGTAGCGATCGTCGACCGAGAGGGTGCGGCGGAAGATCAGGCCCTGGCCGTTGTCGTACTTCAGGACCACCGGCGTCGACGGCGTCAGGCTGTTCGAGCCTTCCTGTTCCCACGTGGTGTCGGCATTGGGGGTCTTGATGGTGGCCCCGCTCTGGGTGAGCCACAGGAACTCGGCATAATAGGGATCAGCTGTGCCCGACGGCGACAGCAGCACGATGGCCGGGGATTTTGGGTCGACGGTCTCGCGGTACTGAACCAGCGACAGATCGTCGATGCGGGCGCCCTTCAGCGCGATGCTGCCGGTGACGCGCGGGGTCTCGATCTTGATGCGCGGGCCGGACTCAAGCACCGACTCGCGGCTTGCCACCGCGGCTTCGGCGGCGGGGGCGACCGATGCCGGCGCAGGCGTGGCGGAGGAGGTTGCCGGAGCGGCGCCAGGCGTCGGTTGCGCCTGCTGCGTCGGTTTCAGCAGCTCGGCCTGCCGCTGCGCTTCGCGCTGCTTCTCCATCTGCGGCATGTTGTAGAAATATTGCCAGGCGATCAGGACGAGGCCGGACAGAATGACGGCAAGGATCGTATTGCGGTTGTCGGACATCTCTTAAGGTCTCGTCATTCCGTTCGGATTACGCGCCCGAGTTACGCGCTTTTGGCGCAGGCCGGTCGAGGCGGCGCAGCGCCGACCGCAGGTCGTCAAGCATGGTCGCAAAGTCACGGGTCAGCGCGTCACGGCGGCCGACTAGCACATAATCATGGTGCGGCCGGATCGATACGGTGTCGACACCCTTCACCACTTCGCGCAGCCGGCGGCGGATGCGGTTGCGCTCGGTCGCGGTGCCGTTCTTCTTGGTGACGGTGAACCCGATGCGGGCCGGGCCGTCATCGTCGCGGCGGCGGCCCTGCAGCACGAAAGCTGCGGTGTTCGCCCGCGCGCCATTGGCAACGGCGAGGAAATCCGCCCGCTGCCTTAGCCGATCCATCAAGAATCTCCTGAGAGGAGACGTCCGGGATTAGGCGCTGAGGCGCTTGCGGCCACGCGCGCGGCGCGCGGCGAGGACCTTGCGGCCGCCGGCCGTGGCGAGACGGGCGCGGAAGCCGTGACGGCGCTTGCGCACCAGTTTGCTGGGTTGATAAGTCCGCTTCACGGTAATTCTCCGCTGACCGGGCAGTTTGCCGGGATTAAGATCAAGTCCGTTGAGATAAAGTCCGGTGATGCCGGCGAACCCACAGCGGGCCACTCGCGGCCCAAATGAGCCGCCCCCGGTCAAGACCGGGCCATCGCGGACAGTTGGCGCGGCTTATAAGGGAGCGCCCTGTTTTCGTCAATGTCACAGGGCGTCGCAAGGAAGCTTCTTTGAAAGGTCGCAATTGGGACGAATATATCTGTTTTCACGGGGTTTTTGACGGTGAGGGAGCGCTTGGCGGCGCCGTGGAACCCGCCGACATTAGCGATCCGTAATTTGACCGGCTCGGGGGCCGGGCCGCATCTTCCGACCCCTGAGCCAAACAAGGCCTTCTCTTGTGGCTGTGACTGACGACCAGGCGACCGCGCTGAATCTGCGGCCCAAGCCGACGCTGCGGCTCGGGCTGTCGGGCAAGCTTTTGCTGTTGACGATCCCCCTGGTGATGATCGCCGGCCTTCTGATCTACGTGCCGGCGATCGCCAACTTCCGGATGAACCGGCTCAACGACCGGCTCGCCGCCGCCAACACCGCAGCGCTGGTGCTGGACGCCGCGCCCTCCGGCATGGTGCCGGATTCGCTGTCGCGGCAGATCCTGACCAGCATCGGGGCCCGCGCGGTCGCCATCAAATTGGGTCAGCAGCGCCGCCTGCTCGCCAGCGCCGACCTGCCCGCCTCGATCGATCATGACGTCGACATGCGGACCATGACGGTGTGGTCGGCGATCGTCGATGCCTTTGAGATCATGCTGGAGCATGGCGACCAGACCATCCGCGTGGTCGGCGCAGCGCCCGGCCAGGCCCAGTTCATCGAGGTCGTAATCGACGAGAAGCCGCTGCGGCAAGCGATGTACCGCTTCTCGCGCAACGTGCTTGTCGTCGCGCTGCTGATCGCCGGCCTGACCGCCGGCCTGGTCTATTTCGCGCTGCATTATCTGTTCGTCCGCCCGATGCGGCGGCTGACCGCGAGCCTGATTGGCTTCCACGAAAATCCGGAAAGTGCCGCGCGAATCATCGTGCCGAGCCACCGCGGCGACGAGATCGGGGTTGCCGAGCGCGAGCTGTCGGACATGCAGCGCGACCTGGTCTCGATGCTGCATCAGAAGAGCCGGCTCGCAGCGCTCGGGCTCGCCGTCTCCAAGATCAATCACGATTTGCGCAATCTGCTGGCCTCCTCGCAGCTGCTGTCGGACCAGCTCGCCAGCGTGCCCGATCCGCGGGTGCAGCGCTTTGCGCCCAAATTGCTGCGCTCGCTGGAGCGCGCCATCGCCTTCTGCCAGTCGACCCTGTCCTACGGCCGCGCGCAGGAGGCGGCGCCGGACCGCCGCGTAATCCTGGTCGAGCCGGCGGTCGCCGAGGTGCGCGAATCGGCCGGTCTCGGCAACGACGTCTCGATCACCTGGATCAGCGCCATCGAGCGCGGGCTGACCATCGACGTCGACCCGGACCAGCTGTTCCGCGTGCTGCTCAATCTGGTGCGCAACGCGGCGCAGGCGCTGGAGAGCCGCCCGGGCAGTGACGGCGGCGCCCGGCAGATCCGCATCACCGGCCGCCGCGAAGGGACGGTTGCGATCGTCGAGGTCTCCGACACCGGTCCCGGCGTGCCCGCGAAGGCGCGCGAACATCTGTTCGAGGCGTTCCAGACCTCCGGCCGGCCCGGCGGCAGCGGGCTCGGACTTGCCATCGCCGCCGAGCTGATCCGCGCCCATGGCGGCAATATCCATCTGGTCGAAGGCACGATCGGCGCCACCTTCCGGATCTCGATCCCGGACCGCCCGGTGGAACTGCTGTCGATCCGCAGCGAGCGGGCGCGGGCGTAGGCGCAAGGGCTCCTCCCGGAATGGCGGGAAATCGGGCCTTTCCCGGTCGAATCACGGCCCCAGAACCTGCCTTCCAGACCCTTGCCAACCGGACCGGGAGCCTGTAGCTAGAGCGCTCCTTCGCGATGGTCCGGGCTTTCCCGAACCCACCCGGGCTCCAAGCCCTGCCGCGAATTGCGCCCGTAGCTCAGCTGGATAGAGCATCAGACTACGAATCTGAGGGTCGGACGTTCGAATCGTTCCGGGCGCGCCATTTTCCAATCATTCGCGAATCCCGGGAGAAGCCGGCGGCAGCCCGGCCACATCGGCGCAAACGGCTGCGCTATTTTTGCAGCGACGTCTCCCGCCGATAACGATTTCGTGGCACTACCACAGGTATATGGCGTCCACGTCACCGGCGACGCTCGCGGGTTCGATGAGGTCGTTCACGCATGATTATTGGAATTGACCTCGGCACGACCAACAGTCTGGTCGGGGTTTGGAAGGCCGGTACCTCTGAGCTCATTCCAAATGCCCTTGGATCGTTGCTGACGCCGTCGGCGATCAGTGTGGACCAGGACGGTGCCGTCCTGGTCGGTTTGCCTGCACGAGAACGGTTGCTGTCCCATCCGCGGCAGTCGGTTGCGTCGTTCAAGCGCTACATGGGCAGCAATCGCACCTTTCAGCTTGGCATCAGGACCTTTCGGGCCGAGGAGCTGTCCGCGCTGGTGCTTCGCGCGCTGAAGGCTGACGCTGAAGCCGTTCTGGGACAGCCGGTCAGCGAAGCGATCATCACCGTTCCTGCCTATTTCAATGACGCCCAGCGCAAGGCGACCAAGGCCGCCGGCGAGATGGCCGGCCTCAAGGTCGAGCGTCTCTTGAATGAGCCGACCGCGGCAGCCCTCGCCTATGGACTTCAGGAGGGAGCAAGCGAGCGCAAGATACTGGTGCTCGACCTCGGAGGCGGAACCTTCGACGTGTCGATCCTGGAGATGTTCGAAGGCGTCATGGAAGTCAGGGCATCCGCCGGCGATAATTTCCTCGGCGGCGAGGACTTCGTCGATGTGATCGTCGATCGCTTCATGGTGGAAGCCGGTGCTGCGGCCGGGATCCCGCCGCGATCGTCGTCGAGCGCGCTTCACGCCAATTTGCATCGTCAGGCCGAGATCGCCAAGCGCGCTTTGACCGATCACGACGCGCACGAAATCGAGCTGGTGCACGATGGCGGTGCGATACGGTGGTCGATCACCCGGAGCGATTTCGAGGCGGCCAGTGAGCCGTTGCTCAGGCGGCTCCGCGCCCCGATCGAGCGAGCGATCCGCGACGCCAATCTGCATCCCGATCAAGTGACCGATTTGGTGCTGGTCGGCGGCGCGACCCGCATGCCGGTGGTGCGGCGGATGGCGGCCCGGCTGTTCCAGCGGCTTCCGATCGCGCAGATCAATCCGGATGAGGTCGTGGCCCGGGGCGCCGCGGTCCAGGCCGGCTTGAAGATGCGAGACATGGCGCTCGACGATGTCGTGATGACGGATGTCGCCCCGTATTCGCTCGGCATCAATACAAGAAGCCGGCTCGCCGACAATTCGTATCTCGACGGCCTCTATCTGCCGATCATCGAGCGCAACACGGTGATCCCGGTCAGCCGCGCGAAGCAGGTGAGCACGGCATCCGACGGCCAGAGCGAGGTCAGGTTTCGCATCTTCCAGGGCGAAGCGCGGATGGTCGCCGACAACATCGAGATTGGACAGCTCTCGGTGCCTGTCCCGCCGGGGCCGGCCGGCAAGGAACGCATCGATGTTCGTTTCACATACGATGTCAGCGGACTTCTGGAGGTCGACCTGGAGGTCGTCAGCACCGGTCATACCGTCCAGCTCGTCATCGAAGGCAATCCCGGGATCCTCAGCCGAGAGGAGATCGACCAACGCCTGGCCGCGTTGAAGGCGCTCAAGATTCATCCGCGCGACCAGGCCGAAAATCAGGCGGTGATGTCGAGGGCCGAGCGGCTCTACGAGGAGAGATTGGGGGACGACCGCGCGGCGATCGGCAAGCTGATCGACGATTTCCGCATTCTCCTCGAGCGCCAGAACCCACCCGAGATCGACGACTACCGTATCAGGTTCAGCCAATGGCTGGATCGCGTGGACACGACATTCTTCTCGTGAGTGCGCCGATGTCGCCGTGGGACACGCTGGGCATCGAGCCGACCAAGGATAGCGGTGCGATACGCAAGGCCTACGCGCTGCGGCTGAAGCAGACCCGGCCCGACGACGATCGCGCCGGGTTTCTGCGCCTGCGCGAAGCCTATGATGCGGCGCTGGCCTGGGCCGCGCGTTCGGATGCGACGGTTGCAGACCGCAGCGAACAGTTCGCCTTCCGCGGGGACGGCCCTGTTCCCGAGGATTCTTCACCGAAATCTGCGCCTCAGTCCTTTGACGAGCTGTTTCATCGCCTGCGGCCTGGTGCACCGGAGCAGCCGCCCGTGCAGCAACCATCCCCGCGCGAATCCGTCAGCCGGGTTGTTGACGGCGCGCGCATCGATGTCACGGAGCCTCCAGCGAAGGCGATCGGTCAGGCCATTGCGAACGCGTTTGCGTCCGGGAACATCAGTGTCGGCGCATCGCTGTTCGCAAAAGCGCTCGCCGACGGCGCACTCTCGTTGCGGGACGAGTTGCACTTCGCCGATTGGCTGATCCGACTGCTGGCCCGAGACGACACATTGCCTGTCGAGCAGCTGCTGGAGATCGTCGACCGGACCGGATTGTACGACCGGATCAACAAGCCGCGCAGCCGCCTGGGATCCAAACGCAAGGATCCTCTGGTCAAGCTGGAGGAGCGACTCTGGTTGCCGGTGCTGTTGAGACGTGCGGAGTCCGGCGATGCGAGCGCCCAGTTGAGTCTGGCGCAGCTCTATGATGCCGGCCACCAGGTGCCACAGGACCGTGTCACCGCAGTGCGTTGGTACCGTGCGGCGCTGGACGGAGGCGACTGGCGCGCGGCACATGAGTTGGCCATGCTGTATTGGCAAGGTCTTGGGATACCGAAAGACCCGGCCGAGGCGTGTCGATGTTTTGAAGTTGCCGCTGAGCATGGCGACCCAGGGGCTCAGCTCGCTTTGGGGCGTATTCTTCGATCAGGTGAGGGGGTCCCTGCAGCTCCGGCGCAGGCGGTGCGATGGTTGAGGGCCGCTGCTGAGCAAGGCTTGGCAGCTGCCCAGGGCGAACTGGCGGTCTCCTATCGCGACGGCATCGGCGTCGAGGTCGACGACGCGGAAGCCTTGAAATGGTTCCGACTGGCCGCTGAGCAACAACACCCGTCGGCGGTTCACTGCCTTGCCCATCTCTATTGGATCGGCCGAGGCGTTCCACAGGACCGCGTCGAGTCGCTGCGCCTGTACGAGGCTGCGTCCAATTTGGGAGACGCACCCGCGCAGCGTCAGCTTGGGTTGCTATACTGGAGCGGCAAGTCGGTGCCGCGCGATGACAATCTGGCCGTTCGCTGGTTTCGCAAAGCGGCCGATCTGGGTGACGCGCACGCCCAGTACTATCTCGGCCGGTGCTATCATCTGGGCCGTGGTGTCTCGCAAGATTACGCCATTGCCGCGTCCTGGTTTCACAGGGCCTTGGCTCAGGGGCACGCCCATGCCGCAGCGTATCTTGGCAGGCTGTATGAATACGGGCGGGGCGTACCAAAGGACCCGGTGGAGGCCCGCAGGCTCTACGAGATCGGTGCAGCTCAAGGCGTCGTGTCCGCTCAGGTGAACCTGGCCGTCCTGCTGACAGGGAGCAATGGCGGCCCCGTCGATTTCCCCGCGGCGCTTCGCTGGTTCATCGCGTCAGCGGAACGGGGCAACAGTGCCGGCATGAACGGAGCCGGCTTGTGTTACCTGAACGGCCATGGGGTCGAGCGCGATGTCACCAAGGGGTTGAACTGGCTGGCAGCGGCCGCCAAACGTCGGCAGCCAAACGCGATGCATACGCTGGCCGCAGTGCTGTTCGAGGGGACGGCGACGCCGAGAAATCTGGAGCAGGCCTATATCTGGGCGGCGCTCGCGCTTCGCACTTATGCTGGTGCAGATGGCAAACTTCCTGCCCTTCGAGATCTGTTCATGAAAATCTGCAAGGTGGTGTCGGCAGATGATCGCATCCGCCTCGATGCGGCCGTGGCGGACTGGAGGGCGGAGGGGCAACCCTCTGGCACCGCTGACCTCGCGGGTTGAGCCCGCGACGGGCCAATTCGAACCAACGTCAAACAATCGCCTCAGACAGGCCTCACTCAACGCTGCGCGCGTCCAACGAAGAGCTCGGCCGGGACGTCGCGCGAAAGCGAGCCGGCGGGACCAGGGGACGGCGATGACCAGCCGCAGCGACGTGCGGGCAGCGCGGGTGTACGCGCATCACTTGCACGCCATCCCGTCGAGCGACGAACCGCCGCTGGGCAGCGATGGCGCGTTGCCGGATCGACGCGCCGTCAGTTTGCGCTGGATGGCCGCAACCATGCTGATGGGCGCTGCGGCTGTGGTGCTGTTTGGCGGCGCGCTGCGTGCTGTTCTTGGCGATCGCGCGCAATTCGCGATGTCGCCGGTGGTCTCCTTGCAGCGCCTCGCGCAGATGGTCGACGAGGCGCGGCGCGGTGACCGCCTGGATCGGAAGTCGAGCAAAGACGGCAATTCATCCGCAATCCGGATCGAGCAACTGGGCGACGCCGGATCGGTTCGTCCCTTCACGCGCGTGTCGGCGCGGCTTGCGGAGATCGATCCGGAGGACGGCGAGGCGCCGGCCGCAGATGATTCGAACAAGCCGCATGTCCTTCCGCAGGACGCGCCGCCGTCGCAGGCGTCGCCGATCAAGCTCGGCAGTTCGTCGCGGCACGCGTTGTCCGGCAGTGTCAGCTCCTATGCCGACGATGCGGAGGCGCCTGCGTCGCTGCTTGCGATCGGCAAGGCGCTCAATGTCAGCAGCGTTCCGAAATCTCTGCTGCCGTCCGACAGCCATCGACATGTCGTGATCGCCCGGCAAGGTGACACGCTGGCCGCCATCCTCCACGCGGTGGCGGCGGGTACCGAGGACGAGCCGGCGATCCTGGCCGCCTTCCCGTGGCCCGGCGCGCGCGGGCCGCTGTCCGGCGGCGAGAAGATCAAGGTGACCGAGCAGACGGCGGATGCCGCTGCGCCACGCGGCCATATCTTGAAGGTGTCGATCGCGTTGCCGGACGCCAGCGTCTTTGCCGTCGGCCGCACCGATGCCGGCGACTACCAGGCGATCGCACCGGAGCAGCCGGGCACCGCGTCACACAACGCCGGAGCGCTGCGCGATACCGTCGACACGCGTCTTCTGTCCGGCGAAAGCTTGCGTGACGGGCTCAACGCGCTCGCGCGGTCCAATCACGTCGACGAGGCCGTTGTCGCCGAGCTGATGCGGCTCTGCGGCCGCGATTTCGACCTCGATGAGCCGCTCGGCGAGGGCGACCTCGCCAAGATCATCTACGCGCCCAACGAGCTCGGCCAGCCGGAGCTGGTGTTCGTCGACTTGACGGCCGCCGGGCAGACGCATCGCTACTACCGTTTCAATGCGCCCGACGATGGCAGCTCGGACTTCTACGATGAGGCCGGCCATTCCATCACCAAATTCCTGTTGCGCAAGCCGGTCGTCAACGGCCGCCTCGGCGACGGCTTCGGCTGGCGCATCCATCCGATCCTGGGCGACCGCCGCTTCCATGAGGGCGTCGATTTCGCGGCGCCGTTCGGTTCGCCGATTGCGGCAGCCGGCGCCGGCGTCGTCGAGACGTTCGGTTTCCAGCGTGGCTACGGCAAATATGTCCGCCTGCTCCATGATCGCGGCTACGAGACCACCTATGCCCATGTCGCCAATTTCCCGCACGGGCTGAAGGTGGGCGACCGGGTCCGTCAGGGCGAGACCATCGCCTATGTCGGATCGACCGGGCTCTCGACCGGTCCGCATCTCTATTACGAGGTCAGGATCAACGGCCGCAACGTCGATCCGTTTCGGATCAAATTATCGGGTGGAAGGGTGCTGCAGGGCGACGTCCTCGGCGCCTTCGATCGCCGCCGCGACGGCATCGACCAACTCGCCGGTCTGTCCGCGCCGTCTCGCCCGCGCTAGGAAGAGCGAGCAAGCCTCAGATAATGATGTCGAGAGGACGATGCTGCGTCGCCACCCGTATCAGTCATCGCCCGGTTTAACCAGGCGACCCCGTACGCCGCGGCCCATCGGCGCAATAACCGCTGTCTCTGGAATACTGGATCACCCGCATGCGCGGGTGATGACACCGAGGTGAGCTGTTTGCATCCGCAGTCGCCGCCAATTCTTATCGCTGCGTTAGAACCTTCCGGGGACATTCGGCGACAAAACCGTCGGTATGTTGATCGCGTTCGCGTGGTCGGGAGATCGAGCAATGTTCGGCAGGGGCGTGATCGTCTGCAGCGCCATGATCTTGGCCGTGCTGGGCGCGTCCGTCCAGGCGCAGACGCCGGCGAGCTGCAAGGAGCCCAAGGAGGGCACCAGCCGTGTTCCGATTTTCTCGCCGCCGCTCGCCAATGTGGTGACGGGGACCGGGCGGCTGCAGTTCTATTCGGCGCCCAACCTGCACTGTCCGATCAACGGCGTCTTCGTGATCCCGAACGATCAACTCGTTGCCTATGCGCAGACCGATGACGGCTGGTCGTCGGTGATGTACGTCAACCCAAAGACGGGCGACGACGTTCAGGGTTGGGTGAGATCGGCGCGACTCAAGATCACGGGGACCATGGGCCCCAAGCAGTAGATGCCGCGCGATAGCTGGATGTTTCATCCCCATCAGATGCGATCGAGACATCAGAATTTCCGATACCTGAAACGAATTCGTCATCGCGCGCTCGTCGGCGCATCGCGTCTGCCTGCATTGGCAGCATTAACCGCCACAAGTTGAATTTCTTGACGCCTCGCGCATGAAGTCGGAAAGGTTTGCCGCAAGGACGCGTGCCTGTGTGGGCCGTCGGGGCAAGACTTCGGGTCTTGATGCAAGACGTATGACGACTGCCTGAGCGCATCGCGAGGTGAGGCTCTGGGCAAGCATGTCATCGGCATTTGAAGAACGTTGATATTGGCGCCTGACGAACGCCGCTCCTGATCGGGCAACACATCGATTGGCGAAGCATGCCGAGTTTGAGATTCCAGTCTGGTTTCCGGAGCGTGGATCCGCGTGATGTGGGATCGCGCTGATGTTGCAGCCCACGCCGCAAACGCAGATCGAGGCGCAAGCTCCGCGCAAGGGCACGGTCCGGCCGATGACCGCCGCCGATGTGCCTGGCGTCGCCCGGCTCTTCCTGAAGGTTTTCAGGGGTGCCGACAAGCCGGCCGGCGCGGACCTCGAGAACTATCTGCAGGCGCTCGTGCTGGGCTCTCCTTCCTACGAGGCGATGGCGGGCACGCAAATCTACCAGCAACAGGACGGACGCATCCGCAGCGCGCTGCTGTTGCGGCTGTGGCTGGCCGAGCGTGTCGAGGGCGCCGGCATTGCCGTGCTGGCGCTCGCGCTGGCCCAGGTCGTCACGGTGCCGTCGGTCGCGGAATTCTCGCTGGCGCGCGGCGACAAGTTCATCCTGGAGGGGTTGACGCCCGTTCTGTCCGCCTATGTGCTGGCCTTCGTCGTCTTCCTTGCAGCCGCCTTTTTCGATCGGCCGCGTTCGATCTGGCTGGCGCGGATCGGGCTGATCAGCTACTCGATGTATCTGTTCCACTGGTGCGTGAACGTCGTCGTGTACCGCTTCCTGCCGTTCACCGGGCAGGTCGGCGACGTCTTCACGATGCTGATCTGCATCGTCCTCACTTTGATTGCGTCATGGCTGGTTTACCGGACGGTCGAGCGGCCGATGATCATGTTCGGACGCACGATCCTGCTTCGGCGTGGCGCAAAACGGTGCTGACTGAGGCGCGTTTGCCACAACGGCCCGCGCTGTCGGGTGGCGTTGCCGACCCATCGGTCGCCGGTTAGATGGCCGTCACATTTCGGATATAAACAACGCTGGTCCGTTGGCCGGAAGGCTGATCAAAGCATACGCTGGCCGAGTTTACCGACGGTCACTTTGGGCCGAAGCAAGGCTATGACAGCAATTGATTTATTTGGTGCTGGCACGGCGACCAATCCTGATATGGCCGGGGCCGGCACGCGACTGCGGCATCGGTTCGGGATCGGCGTGACCCTGATCATCGCCAGCTTCTGCGCGGCAGAAGCGCAGCAGCGCGAGACGCTCGCGGCGCCGGCGCCGATCGAATTTCACATTCCGGCTCAGCCGCTTGCGAGCGCCTTGCAGGCCTATGGCGAACGCACCGGCGTGCAGGTGCTCTATGAAAGCAGCTCGGCGTCCGGCCGAAAATCGACGCCGGTCGACGGTAATCTGACGCGCGAAGACGCGCTGAACCTGCTGCTGAGCGGAACCGATCTGAAGGTCCAGTACATCCGCCCCGACGCCATCACGCTGGCCTTGCGCACCGTGTCGGTGGATCGGCCGCCCGCCAATCCGCTTGCAACGGCGGATTTGTCGCTCGGCACCCTGCAGGTGCGGGCGACCAATGAAGCCGAAGACACCGGCGCACTGCACGATTACAACGAGAGCTTGCAGGTCGACATCCAGAAGGCGCTGCAGAAAAATGTCGGAACCCGCGGCGGTAGTTACCGGCTGATCGTCGATCTCTGGATCGACGCCTCGCGCACGATTCAGCGGACCCAGTTACAGCGCTCGACTGGCGATCAGGCGCGCGATGCGGCCATCACCACGGCGCTGCACGGCTTGACCGTCAGCCGGGCCACGCCTGCCAATGCACCGCTGCCGGTGCGGATCGCAATCCGGGTGACATCGTTGCAATGAACGCCGGTGGTACCAGCGGACGCGATGGCGCTTCCGGTGTGAACCCGGTGACCGCGTTGTTCCATCCCGAAGATCCAGGTGCCTGGACGTCCCGCGAGGTGCTCCGGCTGCTTCTGGTGCCGACCATCGCGACCCTGCTGTTCGTCGGCGGAATTTACTGGATCCGGCTGCAGCCGCCGGCGGGACCGTCGAGCCGGGAGCAGAACTCGGTCGTGCAGGTCCGGCTGCTGCCGCGCCCGTCGCCCGCGCCGATCCCGCTTGCGTCGGTGTCGCAGCCGCCGGCCGCCGCGCTTGCCAGCAAGACCGACGTGTCGACGGACAATTCCGATTCCGCGACCGACACCTCGGTATCGACGCCGGCGCAGGAGCCGGCGCCAATCGAGACGACGGTGCCGAGCCCGCGCCCGGCCCCATCGGCTGCCGACGCGCCGCCCAACAATGTCGCCATCAAGTTTCAGCAGGCCCTGCTTCATCACGTGGCCCGCTACAAGCGCTACCCGAGCGCGGCGCGGCTGGGGCGGCTGCACGGGGCGGTCGAGACATTATTCTCTATGCAGCGCGACGGCACCCTGCTCGACGTCTGGGTCAAGACCAGTTCCGGTCAGGCCGTGCTCGACAAGGCTGCGCTGGATGCGATCCGGCGCGCCCAGCCGTTGCCGTCGATCCCCTCCGAGCTGCCCGGCCGGCTCACCGTTCAGATCTGGCTGGAGTTCGACCCGTCCTGAAGCGCCGTTGGGATGATTGCTCAAGCAACCAGCAGGCCAACAGCATCGCGCGGACGGCCAGGTGTGATCTCCTTGCCGCACGTCGCATGTCCTTCGATTGCCGACTTGTTACCGTCATAAATGTGTAGCCCGTGGCCGATACGACTTTGGCGCGTAAGAACAATTTGATCTGGATATCGGGCTGGTGTCTGGGGGGCCGCGGAACGTGGCTGATATTAACCGAGTGCGGCTGCGGGGCCAGCTCGTCGAGAACTATGACGGCCTCGTCAAGAAACTGACGCGCCGGCTGGGATCTTCCGACTTCGCTTATGAAGCCCTGCACGAGACCTTCCTGCGGCTGGAGCGGGTCACGGACTCCGTGTCCATCCGCAGCCCGGCGGACTATATCTTTCGTATAGCCATCAATATCGCCAGGGATCGTCAGAAGGCGCAGAACTATCGGGTCAGCGCCTCCGAGGTCGACGCGTTGCTCGACGTCAGCGACGAGGGGCCGAGCCCGGCAAGGATCGTCGAAGCACGCTCCGATGTCGACGCCTTCAAGCGCGCGCTGGCCGAATTGCCGGCCCGGCCGCGCGACGTGCTCCATAGCATTACCATCGAGGGACGATCGCCGCACGACGTGGCGACCCGGCTCGGCGTCAGCGTCAGAACGGTGGAAAGCGATTTGAAGCTCGCCTTGAGCCATTGCGCGAACTGTCTTGATTATACATTGATCCGGCGGCTCGGCGGCCCGCGGCCCCGTACCTGAGATCGTCGCCGGTAATTTTTAACATCCGTTCTGCGGGATCGCGGGCTTTCAATCGTCTATTGAAATAGAGAACCGTCTCGCGAGGACCGTTGCGGCGCCTCGAGGGGGTTCGCTCGAAGTGCCGAGCCGTTGAAAAACAGGTCGACATGCAATCCATCATGCGAGCGGTCGCCAGCCGCCCATCACGCGACACCGGGCAACCCCGGATTGCCGGATGTGCGCAACCGCGTATTGCGGTGCCCGAAGACCGCCGGAATCATTTATACAGCGACCTACCGCATGTGATGCATTCGATGCGATCAGAAGGTTTGGCCTTGGCGAGCATGGTGATGAGCAGTCCGTCGTGACCGAGCCGATCCCTCCATCCGAATCCGATCCGTTGCTGGACGAGGCCCTTGATTGGGTTGTCCGGCTGAAGACCGGTACGCCGACCCGTGCGGACGTCGATGCGCTGCAACGCTGGCGCGGGCAAAGCCCGGCCCATGAGGCGGCGTTCAGGACCGCCGCCAGCCTGCTCCGCACCGCCTCGATCGCGGCGCAGGAGCTGGCCAGCGAGCAGGCCGCGGCCGGCACCGTTGCCGCATTGCCGCGTCGGCCGCAGTTCACGCGCCGTATCGTGCTTGGCGGTGCGATGGCCGCCGCTGCCGGCTATGTCATGTTCCGTCCGCCGCTCGACATGTGGCCGTCGATCGAGGAATTGTCGGCCGACTACCGCACCGGGAAGGGTGAGCAGCGCAAGGTGGCGCTGGCGCCGGACATTTCGGTCGAATTGAACACCCAGACCAGCCTCGCATTGCGGTCCGCGCCCA